>JAUZEU010000758.1 GCA_030838885.1 Bryobacterales bacterium
CCGGATGGTTCTTCGTGCTTGACCGGACCGATGGCAGGAACCTGGTTTCCAAACCCTTCACGGGCACCGGAAACTGGGCCAAAGGCGTGGACGCCAAAGGCCAGCCCATACCCGACCCCGACAAAGAGCCTAAGGTGGATGGCTCCATGATCGACATGCCTGCCATGGGAGCAACCAACTGGCAGCCGCCCAGTTACTCGCCGCAGACCGAACTCTTTTATCTCAACGGCACCGAGGGATACGGCGTCGCTTATCTTTATGACACGTCCGATAACCCGGAAGGCTATGGCGGCGGCAGTGGCGGCAACTTCGACGCGAAATCGACCTTGTTCGCGATGGACATCCGTACCGGTGCAGTGCGCTGGAAACACGCCCACTCCGGCCAGGGTGTAGGCGGTGGAATCCTCACCACAGCGGGACGCCTGCTGTTCACAGGGGACAGTGGCAACCTGGAGGCGTTCGACCCTGCCACCGGAAAAGTTCTGTGGCACCAGGCTCTGATGTCGCCGCTAAGTAACGGGCCTTCTACTTACATGATGGATGGCAAGCAGTACTTACTCATCGGTGCGGGTGATTGCCTCTACGCGCTCACACTCGCTGGTAAGTAGCTTTGGCTACTTACCAGCATCTGTCACTCCGGGAATACTGACCAGCGTACCAGGAAACTTGTCCTTCAGCCGATCCACGCCGCTCTGAGGTTTCGCAAGTTTGACCATATCCTGCCGGTCCTGGCGCTTTTTCTGTGAATCGATCCCCATGCGCATGTCGCGATCGCGCAGCATGGCGGCGTCCAGTTCGCCGTCGCGATTGAATGACCAGGCAAGATGCGGCTCTCCCAGCGGCAGGGAGTCGCCGGCTTTACCGTGCGAATCGGTCATCCACACGTGCCACGTCTTGCCGTAGCTGTTCATCTTCTTACGAAGCAGGGCCTTTTCTGCCGCCTCCGGCAACCCGGGCGCCACAAGTTCACCGGACAGGATCTCGTAATTATGAGGGTGCCAGTACTTACGTTCCGCTGCCGGCAGAGTCTGGAAAACACGCTCTGAGATTATGTACTCAATGCCGTTCATTTTGGCATCGCTGGTGTTCCCATCGAACAACACGCACTGCGCGAAGTCTTCATTCATCTGGCGACAGTAGTGATGAGCCTCCATCTGGATCTGAACGTCATCCGCCATAGGATGGAAGGCGTCCAGATAGATGTCGAGTCCTTTCACCGGTGCCGCGCTCTGCAGAGCCCTGGCCCCGGCTTCAAGAGCTTTCGTCTCAGCACTGGCAGGAGCGCCGTTCTCGCGTACTCTCGAACTTGTGTTACCGCCACCGCAGGCCGTTAGTAACATCGCGAGTACGAAAGCAGTCGGAGCGGCGGACGAACCCTAAGGTACACTTTTCCATTCGCGATCGGTACCTGACTCCTGCTCAGGCGCATTCTCTCTGTGCGGCTGGCTGGCTTTCGCCGCCGCGCACTCCGTCATATGAGTTCTGAGTTCCGCGGGTGTATTGAAGTACCTTCCGCAAGCTTCGCAGCGGAAGGCGCTTGTTCCTGGACTGGCTGGTGATGGCATACGTGGTCATCGGAGCAGTCCGGTTTCCAGAGAGTGCTGAAGTCCATTGCAGTGCGTGCCCGCGTGCCGAAAGCGCTGCCGCGCATGGTCGGGGAGATCTCAAAGGCCATGGAGTTGCACACCACAGGCGACGTCGCCGAGGCGTCGCGAGTAAGGAGAACAAATGCAAAACGTACTTGAAAACATGACCGAAGGTTTGAGCGGTCAATCGCACAGAGAAGGGCAGGTAGCCCGTTCCATTGAACAGCAAACCGCAAAGCTTCCCTCAGACACCTTTCTTTGGGTCGCCCTTGGTTCTATAGGCGCGTCTCTGGGTCTGATGCTGTTCGGAGCGGAGAAGAAGGCCAACTTCGTTGGACAGTGGGCTCCCACTTTCCTGATTCTGGGGCTTTACAACAAGATGGTAAAGCTCCATGGTTCTGATCCCGCCTGACACGATGTTCAGGCTTAATCGTCGGGCGCTCCACAGATCGGGGCTTCCCCGGCTTGTGTTTCATTTTTACAACACAGCCTGTGTTTTTGTACCAGCGACAGGCATTTTTCACCTATAGCAAAAGGAGCAGGTAGCAGGAGTGGTTGCCATGGCAAAGTCTACAAAGAGTACGCATGGGGTCGGAACAGATCAGGGAGGCGGCTCGAAAGCTCCTCTGAAAGAACAAGGTGCCGGAGGCAAAGGACAAGTCAAGAACAGCGCGAGCAAAGGAGCCAAGCGGCCCACCACGGCAACTCGTTAAGAGGCCGCCGAAATTGGCGGGGCCTGCAGCCCCGCCGATCTCAATCGCCTGTCAGGCAGTTGTTTCCACAGGAGTCGGCGCAGCAACATTCTGAGGGGCCGGGTATCGGCACAGCGCACAGACTGGCACACCATTGGGCATCGCTGACCCGGGCAGCATTGACACCTCTCCTCCATGTCGCAGGGTCTGGTAGGCTGCGGCCTCGATCAGGTCGACCGGGGAGTCCAGCGGATCGTCTGTGTGCTTTACACGCTGCCACACCGGATCGAACGTGCCCATGTACTGCGAGTTCTCCTGAAAGAACAGGTGAGAGATCCGTCCTTCCCAGGCACCGGCGATAATCTCCTGGATACGCGTGGAGGCGTGCCCCGTACCGACGCGCTTATCAAAATCGGCCGGTATCTGACTCCCAAACGCTTTCGCCCGGTTTTCCAGCAAATCCAGAGCGCGCCTGTGCATCTCTCCGCCTTCCAACCCATCCGGCGCACCATGCACGCCGGGTTCGGCCAGGTGCTTATAAGTGTTGACGCGGCGGTATAACGCGATTTCATGCTCCACGCCCACGGGTACCAGTGGCTCGTTAGAGCCCTTCAGTACTGTATTGGTCGCCTTATCCAGTTCCATAAAGAAGTGCAGCATGTATTCATCTTTGTCCTCGGCATCGGTATTGGTCCCGAACATGACTCCTCCGCCCGAGCCCATAGACGGCCCCGCGCTGGCGCGGTTGTCGAGCACGTGATCGGGCTTACGGGTCTGCATAGCATCCATCAGGTTCACCGCAACGCCCGCCGGGAAAGGAACCTCCTCGGAACTGCTCTCGGTGCATCGGAGAAGACGTGTCCGGTTTTGGCTTAGTGCAAGTATGTAAAAAGATTTCTGCGCGTTCGCAAGAGCCAGCAATGTACGAATGTGAAAACGGTCGCCCACATGAACCACCGGCTGCGTAAGGTTTGCAGAACGAAACACCTCCATCACAGACGGGCTCCGGAAGATCGCAATGGCGCCCCGCTGTTTGGTTTCCCCACGTATATCCCGGCCGAGTGCTTCGACAGGGGCCAGCAGCGACTCAGGTTCGACGCCCCTTTCGGCGAGCTTTTCGCGAACATTGTTAACCGCGTTCTTGAACTCGATGGCGGTATCCCCGGCCTCATCGCCTGTAAGTACGATGGTTATACAGGGCTCCCCCTTGTCGGCCAGTTCTCTGATTGTTTGGGAGTGCAACAACTCTCTGGGATTCATATTTGCCTCTGGATACCAAATCAATGAGCAAGCAGTTCACCAGTAACCAGCCAAATCCCGGCCCGCACCTATAAGCGCAGGCAGTCTGGAACGCTTCGTGCATACGAGTACCACTAATGGCAAGTCCGAACCTGATCAGCAGTGTTCCCGACGTAGAAAATGCAGCAAAGCTCTACAAAATGCTTATACAAGATCTGCAGGATTATGCAATCTTTACCATTGCTCCGGATGGTCTGATTACCTCGTGGAACGCAGGTGTCGAGCGGATTCTGGGTTACCCCGAGGAGAGTTTCGTAGGCCGGCAGTTCTCTATGTTATTCACTCCGGAAGATATCTCCGTCGGCGTACCATTTGAGGAACTTACCCGTGCTTCAAGGGAGGGCCATGCGCCGGACAAGCGATGGCACGTGCGAGCGGACGGTTCACGCTTATTTGTAGATGGAACCCTGAAGGCCCTCCGGGATCAGGGGCAGGACAGAGTAGTTGGTCATTTGAAAATCATGCGCGACGACACGGATCGGGCTTTAGCGTCTCTGGAGCTCGAAAAGAGCGAGCGGAACTATCGGTTTCTGGCCGAATCAATTCCTGAAATCGTCTGGACGGCCGGGCCGGATGGGGCCGTCGATTACTACAACCAACATTGGTACCAGTTCACCGGACTGACTCGTGAGCAGAGTGAGGGATGGCAGTGGCACAACGACTTGCATCCGGAGGATCATGACGAATGCATCAGACGATGGAAGCACTCCATCGCGACCGGTGAGCCCCTGGATGTGGAATGCCGGTTCCGGCGAGCGGATGGAAGCTACTGTTCCCATATCCGCCGGGCTGTCGCGCAAAAGGACGAGCAGGGTCGTGTTCTGAAGTGGTTTGGAACCTGCACGGATATAGAGGACCAAAAGCAGGCGGAACGTGCGCTTTGGCACGCGGCAAAACTGGAGAGTATCGGTGTGCTGGCGGGTGGCGTGGCCCATGATTTCAACAATCTGCTTACCGGGATTCTGGGAAACACAAGCATCGCGCTCGAGATGCTTTCAACGCACCATCCCGTCCGGAACATTCTGGAGTCGGCGATGCGCGCCGGCAGGAGTGCCGCCGATCTTACCCAGCAACTGCTCGCATACGCCGGTAAAGGCAGAATCGAGCTCAAGCCCGTAAACCTCTCCAATGTTGTGAAGGAGATCAGCAGCCTGATTGAGAGTTCGATTGCCCGCACAGTCACCGTTCACCTGGATTTGAAAGAAAACCTTCCGCTGATTGAGGCGGATTGCAATCAGATGCAACAGATCATCATGAATTTGATCATCAACGGCGCTGAAGCAATCGGCAACGCGAGCGGAAAAGTTCTGATCACAACGCGTACTCAATTCATTGACGAAGGCTATGTCCGCAGTTCGTTCAGCCCAGGTGAGGTAAAACCTGGGCAGTATGTAGTGGTTGAGGTGCAGGACACCGGATGCGGTATGGATGAGGCAACTATCCACCGGATTTTCGATCCCTTCTTCACCACTAAGTTCACCGGTCGCGGCTTAGGCCTCGCAGCCGTCCTCGGCATCATGCGCAGTCACAAAGGCGGAATTGAGCTCCAGAGCACCCTGGGTCAAGGGACCACTTTCAGGTTGCTTCTGCCGGTGATAACGTCAACCGTAACCAACGGAAGTGCGCGCGCGAAACAGCCGGAAGCCCCGGGCCATGGCACAGTTCTGGTTGTGGATGACCAAGCTACCGTTAGGGACGTGGCGCGGGCTGCTTTGAGCATGTACGGCTTCTCGGTTTTGACAGCGGAGAATGGCCTTCACGCGATCGAGGTTTTTCGTGAACACGCGGACGAGGTGAAGGCCGTCATCCTGGATCTGACTATGCCCGTGATGGATGGCAGGGAGGCACTGCAGCACCTGCGCGCTCTCCGCCCTGACGTGAAGGTAATTATCTCCAGTGGTTACAGTGAGATGGACGCCGTCCAGAAGTTCTCGGGTGACGGTTTGGCCGGCTTTCTCCAAAAGCCTTACACCGCCAGACGTTTAAGTGAGGTGGTCGGACAGGCTCTTCAGGATCAGGCGGGAAACTCCCGATCCTGATCAGTTCAGACCAACAATGGTCTTCTCCGACTTATCCACACCCTTCCCAAGGCCACGAGCCAGGTCGAAGTGGCTGAGCGACTGCGAGTATTGTGACAGACCCTTGTAGAGCGCCTCCGCAATCTTCTGACGGTACTCTGGTTTCGCGAGATTCGCTTCGTCGCGAGGGTTGGTCAGAAAGCCAATTTCCGCCAAAACCGAGGGCATGGAGGCCCCGATCAGAACTACGAACGGGGCGCGTTTAACTCCGCGGTTTTTTGCTGTAAGATTCGATTTCGCTGCCTGCATGGAAATGGAATTCTGAACCGCCTGAGCGAACGTCTGCGACTCCGCAATCTTGTCGTTCAGGGTGATGGATTGAATTAGATCCCGGAGTTCACCCACACTTTTATCAGCCCCTGAATTCTCCCTCGCCGCCACATCCAGCGCACCTGGTGAATTGGTGAAGTTCAGGAAGAAAGTCTCGGTGCCCGCCACTGCCGGGGAGGGCGATGAGTTCGCGTGTATCGAAAGGAAGAGGTCGGCTCTGCGCGAATTGGCGATTGCCGTCCGCTCCTGGAGTGGAATAAAGGTGTCATCTGAACGCGTCAGCACCACTTCGGCGCCCATCCGGCTTTGCACAAGTTTCGCCACGCGCAGCGCCACATCCAGCACCACATCCTTCTCGAGAACTCCGTTGGGGCCGGTGGTGCCCTCATCGTGCCCGCCATGTCCCGCATCGATCACCACGCGGTTTACCTTCAGGCCAAGAGCCCGGGTCAGCGAATGGGACCCGTTTTCGGATGCTCGGGGAGTCGCGTCGTAGCTCAGAGGGTGAGGCGGTGCCGAAATTTTGGCAATCACTGGGGTGGTGTTCGCCCGGGGGTTGCTGGCCGTAGCTGTTGTCGAATCACTTGAACTCCGCCGAATCAGGCGGGAAGCGGGTCTCACCGCCACTAACGCGCGCGTCACATCCGGCAGATAAGGCGGAAATAACGGCGGAGGGTCCAGCATGGGCGGCGTCGTGGCCAGCAGCACTATGCGAGGCCTCGGGGCCGATGAGATCTGCCGGGGTGGATACACAAACGTGCCCGTGCCAGGTACCGGAGGACGGATCTCGATCACAATCCGATGGGGAGCTTCCAGCCTGGAAACTCGGAATGTGCCTGGCCCGGTGAGGTCGAAAACGATCCGGGTTGTTCCCGGGGCAGTCTCCGCAATTCGCACCCGGCGCACCAGTCTGTCGTTGATAATTCGTGACCCATAGCGCCTGTGCTCAAGCCAGGGCTGCGCACGCAGCAGGTCGAAGAACAGCCGGTCCGGATTTATAGCACGATCCGCCTTATACTCCACTGGCCCTGTAGTTTCAATGATTACGCGAGTGGAATCTGTGTGCGACCAGGAGCGGATCCCGGTCACCTGACTTATGCCGGATTTTCCGGCGGCAATGCAGGGCAGGATGCTCAAAACCACTGCGGCCCGCTGCAATTGCCTGAACATAAATCCCCTATGGTGTCCGGTAATAAACTCTGCCGTCTTCGCCTACAGACGTCTTGATTGGCTTGTATGTTTCGGTGTTGGCCCTCGCTACCAATACCTTGGCGGGTTCTTCGGTACGGGCATGCGCTTGTCGGGCCGTCTTCAGGTTCTGCGCTACCCGAGTCACATAATTCTGTGTTTCAGCGTACGGCGGGACTCCGTGGAACCTGTCGACCGCGCCCTCCCCGGCATTGTATGCGGCGATGGCTTTCATGTAGTCGTTATTGTAATAATCCAGCAGGAATTTCAGATATCTCACTCCGCCCAGAATATTGTCCTTCGCGTCAAAGATATTAGTGACGCCGAAGCGCCTGGCAGTGGCAGGAATCAACTGCATCAACCCCTGCGCACCTTTCGGAGACACGGCACGGGCATTGTAGTTGCTTTCTGCACGAATCACGGAGTGAACCAGCGACTCTTCTACGCCCATTTCGCCAGCAATCTGGCTGACCAGTGCTTCCAAATCGGATGGCAGATCAACGGAGGGGGCGAAAGAAGCGACAGCGATCGGAGTGCGCACCAATCGCCCGGACTTTTGATCCGCCCGGACTGTTGTCGCGACGCGCTCTGGCGAAGCTGCAAACGCAGGCATAACCACCATAAGTATAAGACAAATCCGCACGGTTATGTTATGAAGATCACGTACTGGCCGAAAGGGTAGCCGGAACTCAGATGGTAACATCCGAAAATACTTGCCAGTGCTCCCTAGCCGCGCGGGATGGATCCTGACAGGCGGCCGCAGTTCGCGGATGGGCCGCGACAAGGCGCTGCTCGATATCGAGGGAACACCCCTAGCGTTGCGGGTCGCTGCGCAAATCGGCAAAGTCTGCGGTTCCGTCTCGCTGGTGGGAGATCCGATCAAATACGGCCACCTAACGCTGCCGGTCGTGCCGGACGCGTTTCCCGGCGAGGGTCCTCTCGCAGGCATCGAAGCCGCCCTCCGCTCCACGACTGCCGACTTCAATCTCGTGGTCGCCTGCGACATGCCGGAACTGAACGGCTCCATGCTGGAAGCGCTCTTTGCAGTTCTTGAAAGGGAAACCCAGGCTGAATGCGCTCTGCCCGAATACGAAGACGGGCGCACCGAACCGCTCTGCGCCGTGTACCACCGACGCTGCCATCCGGCGATTCTTAATGCGCTCGAGGCGGGAGTTCGCAGAGTCAAAGACGTGCTGCAAACGCTTGAGTTAACATACATTCCAGTGGCAGCAAGCGCCCCTTTCGCCAATCTGAACACCCCCGAAGATCTCCGCAAATACACTCATGGCTGAACAGTATCCCCACTACATCGAGTTCCGCCATGTTTATAAGACGTTCGACAAGCCCGTTTTAGTCGATTCGAATTTCTACGTCGATTCCGGCCAAACGGTGTGTATCATCGGGCGCTCAGGCGTGGGAAAGTCCGTCTCGCTTGGCCATATCATGGGTTTCCTGAAGCCCGACGAGGGCCGCGTCATCGTCGCACACGAAGACATTACCGATCTCAGCGAGGAGGAACTCAACCGGATCCGGCGCAAGGTCACCATGGTATTCCAGTCGGGAGCCCTCTTCGACTCGCTCACTGTGGCCGAGAACATCCTCTTTTCCCTGGAACTTAGGGAAGATTACGACGAAGCCAATAAAGAGGACGTGGTGGAAGGCCTGTTGAAAATGGTTGGAATCCCGGAATCCCGTGACGCGTACCCCGGCGACTTACCGACCGGCTTCCGCCGCGCCGTCGCCATCGCCCGGGCCCTGGCTGCCGAACCCCAGTGCATTCTTTACGACGAGCCGACCACCATGGTGGATCCCATCATGAGCGATCATCTGACCTTGCTCATGCTCCGCCTGAAGAAGGAACTGAAACTCACCTCCGTAGTGGTCACGCATGATCTGGATTTGCTGCATCGCGTAGCGGACAGTGTCGTTTTTCTGAGCAAAGGCAGAATCGCCTTCTTCGGCCCGCTGCCCGAACTGTACAAATCCAAAGACCCAGACATCCAGGACTTCCTGGAACTCGATAGAGTCATACGAGGTACCACCATCCCTGAAGACGATCCGTTCCGCAAGGGTTTAGGTGGGATCGCAAACGAGTGATAATGACCAGTAACGCCGACAACGTTCTTAAGAAGGGAATGAATCCATGATCAAGTTAAGAATCAACGGGAGGGAACGCAGCTTTGATGGCGATCCCGAAACCCCGCTGCTCTGGTACCTGCGCGATGAACTCGACATGACCGGAACCAAATTCGGTTGCGGCGCCGGTCACTGCGGCGCGAGTACCGTCCATCGAAACGGCGAGGCTATCCGTTCCTGCTCCACTCCCATGCGCGACCTGGCAGGCAAGACGGTCACCACCATCGAAGGCCTGAGCCCGAACAACAGCCATCCGCTGCAGATCGCGTGGATGCATGCCAATGTTCCGCAGTGCGGTTACTGCCAGACTGGTCAGATCATGCAGGCTGCGGCCCTTCTGAAGAAGAACCACAACCCGAGCGATAAAGATATCGACGACGCGATGTCCGGCAACATTTGCCGCTGCGGCACCTATCAGCGGATCCGTTCCGCTATCAAGGCTGCTGCAAAAGACACCGCAAAAGCGGGAGGAATCGCATGAGCAACATTGAAAATGTAAGCCGCCGGAACTTCCTGGGTGGCGTTTTTTCTACCGGCGCGCTTGTTTTAGCCGCGCGCATTCTGCCCGAGAACGCGTGGGCGGACACGAATGAGTATCACGGCAAAGCTGCGTCCGCTGCCCTGCGGCCAAGCATCTATCTGGGTCTTGAGCCCGACGGCACTGTGTTCATCGTGACACACCGGTCTGAAATGGGCACAGGCATCCGCACCACGCTCCCCATGGTCGCTGCCGACGAACTCGAAGCCGACTGGAGCCGCGTCAAAATCGAGCAGGCTATAGGCGACAAGAATTACGGTGACCAGAATACGGATGGCTCGAAATCCATTCGTGGCTTCTTCACAGCTTTCCGCGAAGCCGGGGCATCCGCCCGCATGATGCTCGTCCAGGCGGCCGCCATGCAGTGGAATGTGCCCGCCTCAGAGTGCAAAGCCCACATGCACGAAGTCACGCACATGCCCTCCGGTCGCAAGCTGGGCTACGGTGCACTGGCGCAGGCAGCCGGCAAACTTCCGGTGCCAAAACCCGAAGCCGTTCAGTTCAAGCCGAAGAGCGAATGGCGTTACATCGGCAAGGAACAGCAGATCGCTGATCTGGCTGACATCTGCTCCGGCAAAGCCGTATTTGGCATGGACGTCAAACGTCCCGGCATGCTCTACGCCTCCGTGGAACGGCCACCGGTGATGGGCGGCAAAGTCCAGTCGTTCGACGACAAGGAAGCGCTCAAAGTTCGCGGCGTGAAGCAGACGGCCAGCATCCAGCCGTTCAAACCGCCGTACACTTTCCAGCCGCTCGGCGGCGTCGCGGTGATTGCAGACAGCACGTGGGCAGCATTCCAGGGTCGCAAGAAGCTCAAGGTCGAGTGGAACAACGGCCCCAATGCCAGCCACGATTCCGACCTTTATAAAAAGGAACTTCTCGAAACCGCCCGCAAGCCGGGCAAGGTGGTCCGCAACGTCGGAGACGTGGACAGCGCCTTTGCCAAAGGCGCAAAGACTATTGACGCCGAATACTACGTTCCGCTCCTCGCCCATGCCACCATGGAGCCCCCGGTTGCTCTTGCCGAGTACCGGGATGGCAAGGTAGAAGCGTGGGTGCCCACCCAGAATCCGCAGGCTGTGCAGGAGACCGTCGCCACTGCTTTGGGAATCAAGCCTGAAGACGTAACCTGTCACGTGACCCTGCTGGGCGGCGGCTTCGGACGAAAATCCAAACCAGATTACGTGGCCGAAGCCGCACTCCTCTCCAGGCAGGTCGGAAAGCCGATCAAGCTCGTCTGGACCCGCGAAGACGACATCCGCTTCGACTACTATCACGCCGTGGCTGGCATGTACCACAAGGCATCGCTGGACGATCAGGGCAAGACCACAGGCTGGCTTCACCGTTCCGTGTTCCCGTCTATCTCTTCCATGAATGATGCCAACTCGATGTACGGCTTCGACGTGGAGTATGGCATGGGTCTGAATGACATGCCGTTCGATATCCCGAACCACCGTGCAGAGAACGGGCCGGCGAAAGCCCACGTCCGCATCGGCTGGCTGCGGTCCGTCGCGAATATCTATCACGTCTTCTCCGGCCTCAGCTTCGCGGACGAACTCGCGCATGCCGCCGGTCGCGATCCGCTCGAATACCAGCTCGATCTTATCGGCACGGGCAGGGTCATTGATTTCAAATCGCAGGGAGTCGCGAATTACTGGAACTACGGCGAGCCCTATGAGAAGTACCCGTTCGATACAGCCCGACTTCGCAAGGTACTCGAAATCGCGGGCGAAAAATCCGGCTGGGGCAAGCGCAAATCCGGCAACGGGTGGGGCTTGGGAGTTGCGGCAGCCCGCAGCTTTACTTCATATGTGGCGACCGTCGTGGAAGTCGAGGTCGATAAAGCCGGCAGGATCCACATCCCGCACACCTGGCAGGTAGTGGATGCCGGCATGGTCATCAATCCCGAACGTGCCCGCTCGCAGTTCGAAGGCGCTGCCGTGATGGGTGCGGGCATCGCTCTCACCGGCGAAATCAGCGTGGCCGATGGCCGCGTCAAGCAATCGAACTTCCACGACTATCCGGTTGCGCGCATGAACCAGGCGCCCATCCAGACGGACGTGCACATTGTGGAAAGCGACGCTCTGCCCGGCGGCATCGGAGAACCCGGTGTACCTCCCTTCGTTCCTGCATTCGCCAATGCAGTCTTCGCGGCGACAGGAAAACGCATCAGAGAGCTTCCCTTCTCTAAACAAAAGCTCGTCTGACTTTACCCAGGGGTCACGGCGCACAAGTGCCGTGACCTTCTCACCGGAAACGCACCCCTCAAAGCTTTGGGACACACCGACCCCCGGCCGCGTCTGGTCTGTGACGAACCCGTGCAGACGCACACGGATTCACTTGTCTTTTCAGCGAGATCTTCTGCAGGATGCGCAATCTTTACACCCTCGCCTGCCCTGTCTGCCTACACTCAGAAGAACAGCCGCGCCGAGATCTGCAACTGCCGCGCGCCGTAAAGGTTGTTGCTGGTCGAAGTGGGAGCGTTGAACGCCGGGTTCGCCACAAGGCATCCATTCGTATGCCCCGCACAGGCTCCGGAACCCGCTGCCGAGTAGTTGTAGGCAGTCGTATTCACCGAAAAGACGTTCGTGAAGTTGAACAGGTTGAAAGCTTCACCCAGCACGCTGAAGCGAACCTTTTCGAAGAGTCTGAACTCACGGGCAATACGGAAATCCACTGTCGTGAGCCCCGGACCCGGGTCTAAATTGCGGGTGAGCCAGGGAGCCCGGCCACCGTTGCCGGTACCGGAGTTATTCACCACAGCGCCGGTCGGCCCGCCATCCGGCGCGCCAGGTACGCTGCTCATATTCAGGAACGGTGTCACAGGGAAGCCGCTCGCAATGGTCACGATAGTGGCGAAATTAAAACCATCGAAAACCAGCCGCGCGGGCTTGGGAAGCTTGCGCGTGAACTGTGGGAAGTAAATGGCATTGGCCACAAAGCGATGCCTCTGGTCAAGATCGCTCAAAGCATATTCCAACTTCCGGTTGCGCGGATCAATTGCGTAATCTGTGCCGTTGAAAGTGCCGTTGGAGCCGGCCACCTGACCACCATCCACCGCCTTGGCCAGAGTATAGTTTGCGGTGAACTCCACGCCTTTGCTCATCTGCTTGTGGAAGGTGAGCACAAAGCTGTTGTACCAGGAGTTCACGTCGCTGTAACCGGTCAGGATTGGACCGGTCGGGTCAATGCGGGAAGTGTAGAACGGCACCGTGATGCTCTGCTGTGTGGCACCCGAGGCGCTGGTCACGTCGTAAGAACGAGTCGTGGTGGATGGCGCAAGATTGCTGTCCACAAAGATCGGCAGGTGAAGACCCCTGCTCACCACATAACCCGCCGACACGCTGGTGTCCCAGGGCAGCCGTCGCTCCACTGTCACTTCTCCTTCATGCACCTGCGGATTCTGCCAGTCCGGTGTCTGACCACGGGTGGTGGCAGTGTTGGAACCAGGTTTGAACGGCACTACCTGAGGTGTCAGGGCACCCGGAAACGGAGCAGCCGGTGCGCCACCTGGAGGAGTGAAGATCAGGTTCGGGAATGTTAGCTGCGGGCAGGTGGTTGGGGTGCAGTTATAAGTCTGCTGGAAGTAGCCGTTTTCCACGCGCGTCGCATAGTAAGTGCTGTTTGAAGTCTTGGCGTAGAAGATGCCATAGCCGCCCCGGATAACCGTGTTCTTGTTCGGCGACCACGCGATGCCGATACGTGGTGCGAGTTGCTTCTTCGGGATATTGATGGTCGACGTATACAGAGTAGTCAGCGGTGTTGCCTTATTCGGCTGGGCCGGCTGGGGAATGAGCTGAATGTCGTAGCGCGCACCAAGGTTCAGAGTCAGGTTCGGGCGAAGCTTCCAGGTGTCTTCCACAAAAACATCGAAGTCGTTATTGTGAAAATCGTCTTTACCCACTCCGGTGATCGGGTCCGTCACCTGCACAAATGAGCCGAAATGTCTGCCTGTCAGGCCGTCGCCAAGGTTGATGCCAGCGACATCGGCTACCCAGTTACTGAATGCGCTGGTACCGGTATAGCTGTAAACGCCAGCGCCCTGAAACAAATTAATCAGAAGTTCGTGAATCGAATTGATATCGCCGCCGGCCTTGATGGTGTGACGACCCCGCGTAATCGAGAGAACATCGGAAAACTGCAGGCGGTGCTCGTCGGGGAAAGCAGGCCGAGGTAGCGCGTTCGGCAGCCCGTAGCCCAGGACGTTTGTGACGCCGACGTTCGGGCCTGTGCCGTTGGCCGACGTAGTCTCAAGATCGCGCGACCACTGGAACCGGAAATTATTCACCATCGAGCTGGACAGAGTAGAATCCCAGCTGGCCACGAAAATTCGCTCGTGAATGACGTTCGTTCCGTTAGCGGTAAGAGAAGTATTCGAATAAGTGGGAGCCGACTGATAAGAATTCAGTGCCTTAAAGTTATCCCAGTTGAAAGACGCGTTCACATGATTCCTGTCATTCACCTGGTAATCCAGCTTTCCGAAAGCGACATCGAGATTGGCAGTTCTCGGATACGAACCGAGGATTGACCTTGCAAATGCATTCGCCGCGGCGCAGGTGGCACCGGGAATCGTCGCCGCACAGGTCTGCGGGAAAGTGGAGCTGCTCAGATAACTGATCGGACTCACCTTGCGGGAACCGTCATAAGTCATAAAGTAGAAGAGTTTATCTTTCTTGATGGGACCGCCCACGCTGCCGCCAAACTGCTGTTGCTGATGAGTGGGCTGCGTATAGTTCCCGGCAGCTTTGTTGAGCGGGTCCAGCGCGTTCAGGCTGGGGTAGCGCAGATAGTAAAATAAATCGCCCGTCATCTGGTTACTGCCCGACCTGGTAACTGCGTTGACCTGACCACCCGCTGCCTGACCAAACTCAGCGCTGTAATTCGCAGCGCTCACCTGAAACTCGCGAATCGAATCGAGGCTGTAGACATACGGAATGCCGGTAACAGTCCGGCCCTTGGATTCCGAGAAGAACGCCTGCTGATTATTCGCGCCATCTACGGAATTGTTGTTGTACAGGCCGGAAATACCGCGATACGAAACCAGACCCGTTCCGCCATCAGTAGTCACGTTCGGAGTCAGCAGTGCGAAAGCATCCCAGCGCCGGCCGTTAACAGGCAGGTTTTTCACCGCGTTCTCGCTCACCACCTGAGAGACTTCGGTCTTTTCAGTGTCGAGAATCGGAGTTTCCGCGCTCACGGTCACGGTCTCAGCACTGCTCTGTACGGTAAGGGAAAAATCAATGGTCAGACTGCGCCCAACCTGGAGAGTGATACCTTTGCGTGCCGTCGTGGTGAAACCCGCTTTGCTCGCGGTGATTTCGTAAGTGCCGGGTCTCAGGAAAGGCGCCACATAGATACCGGCGTCATTCGTCACCAGGCTCTGATCGGCGCCCGTGTCTGCGCTGTGAATCAACACAGTCGCAGCGGAGATAACAGATGCGGAAGGATCGGTAACCGTTCCTGTAATCGATCCGGAACCGGAGGTCTGGGCGCTAAGCCTGCCTGCAGCAAGGCCGACGATCACTCCTGACCATAACAGGACGGATGGAATCAGCGATTTGATGCGATGTGGGTGTGCCACTTTGAATCTCCCGGACGATGGTTGCTGCTGCTCGCTCACAGACGTGGGAGCGATGCTTGCGGGGGAAGTGCGGAAACAGCAAGTTTACCATTGTAAAATTCATCATGGCTGTCACCAGCACTGATTTCCGGTTCTCCCTGAACGGCCGGACCATGCAGGTGCGCGATGTCCCGGCCCAGTTCACGCTCCTGGATTACGCCCGTTCTCGCGGCTTTACCGGCGCTAAGGAAGGCTGTGCCGAGGGCGAATGTGGGGCCTGTGCGATGTTGCTGGTCTGTGATGATCCGGTTTCGCGCACTACTTACCAGGCCGTGAACAGCTGCCTTGTACCGCTGCCCTCCGTGGCTGACCGCGAGGTCTTCACCGTGGAATCTCTGGCCGAAAACGGCGTACTTTCTGAGGTGCAGACAGCTATGTCGGCCGCGGGCGGTTCACAGTGCGGGTATTGCACCCCTGGATTTGTGGTCAGCATGTTTGCGGAGCAATACAGGTCCGGACCCGCCACACGGGATGTTCACTCGCTGGGCGGAAATCTCTGCCGCTGCACAGGCTATCGCCCGATACACGATGCCTTCTTATCGCTTGGGCCAGCCCCGGCGGGGCGTTTCAAAGAGAGACTTTCAAGACCGGTTCCGGCGCTCGCTCCCCTTCGCTACGCATCGATGGAGGGGCGGTTTTCGCGGCCGGTATCACTCGACGAGGCACTGCAACTGGCGGCCGACGGCAACTCCCGTTTTGTGGCGGGAAACACGGATCTGGGTGTTGTCACGAACCTCCGCGGCGAACGGTTTCACCACCTGATCAGCCTGGAAGCAGTTCCGGAGTTGCGTGAGTTCAATGACGGCCCCGAGGCGGTTGAAATCGGTGCGGCTTTGACTCTGACTGAAATCAGTGAACTCTGGCGTGACGCCCCATCAGTCTTCCGCGAGTGGCTGCCGCTGTTTGCTTCGGTGCTGATTCGAAACCGCGCTACCCTGGGCGGCAATCTTGCCACAGCATCGCCCATCGGAGATTCCGCGCCGCTGCTCCTGGCACTGAACGCGGAAGTGCAAATTGCTTCCTTTGCGGGAGAACGATGCCTTCCGCTCGCAGAGTTCTTCACCGGCTATCGAATGACGGCTCTGCGCCCCGGAGAAGTTCTGCGCTCCATCAGGATTCCGAAACCCTTCCCCGAGTCGGCACGTTTTTTCAAAGTGGCGAAACGCAGCATGGATGACATTAGTACAGTGGCGGCGGCTATAGCTGTGCTCTGCGATTCCCATGTCCGGATGGGACTGGGCGGAGTGGCTGCCACGCCGGTCGTGTTCGAAGCTCCTGACAGGAACGCACTTCAGGAACTTCTGCGTACCACGCTGAAACCCATGAGCGATCACAGAGGTTCGGCCGCATACAGGCTGGCACTGGCGCAAAATCTGCTGGCGAGGTTCGAGTCATGAGCGGCTTTCCTCATGAGAGCGCCGTAGCCCACGCCACCGGAGCCGCTCTCTACACAGACGATCTGCTGAACCGCTTCCCGGGAATTCTCCACGCCTGGCCGGTACTGTCGCCCCATGCCCACGCACTGGTAACCGGGCTTGATGTCGCCGCCGCAATAGCGGTGCCCGGTGTTGTCACAACTCTCACGGCATCCGATGTGCCGGGTGAGGGCGACTCCGGAGCGAACAAGCGGGATGAGCCCTTATTCCCATCCGAGGTCACCTATCATTCCCAGCCCATAGCATGGGTTCTGGCCGATACTCTCGAAGCCGCGAGACTAGGGGCGGCGCAGGTGTCCGTTCAGTACAAGCCGCTGTCCGCGATCCTGAGCATTCACGACGCGATAGAGGCGGAGAGCTTTCACTCCGGTCCGTTTCGCATAAGGCGTGGCGACGCTGCGCTGGAAGTCGCGAACAGTCCGCACCGGTTATCCGGCCAACTCGAAATTGGGGGTCAGGAACACTTCTATCTGGAAACGCAATGCGCCATCTCGCGCATGGACGATGCGGGTGGAATTCTCGTCCATTCCTCCACCCAGCATCCGAGCGAGACGCAGGAGGTTGTGGCGCGTGTGCTGGGCATTCCGCGGCATCTTATTACGGTGGAGTGCCTGCGGATGGGCGGCGCCTTCGGTGGCAAAGAAGTCCAGGCGAATCCGTGGGCCGCGGTCGCTGCATTGGGCACGTGGAAGACGGAGCGCCCGGTCAGAGTGCGGTTGCCTCGCGTGCTGGACATGGCGCTTACCGGAAAGCGGCATCCGTTCTACGGTCGCTTCAACGCCGGCTTCGATACTGACGGCCGTCTGCGCGGGCTGGAGCTTTCCATGTACTCCGATGGCGGGTGGAGCCTGGACCTCTCAGACCCTGTTCTCTGGCGCGCCCTGTTCCACTGCGACAACGCGTACCTGATACCGGCGCTCGATGCAGCCGGCTGGGTCTGCAAGACCAACAAGACTTCGCAGACTGCCTTTCGCGGCTTTGGCGGACCGCAGGGCATGATCGCTGTGGAAGATATCCTCGACAGGATTGCGCGGCATCTGGACCTTTCGCCCCATGCGGTTCGGGAGCGGAACTTCTACCGTGAAGGCGATGTTACTCACTACGGCCAGCCGGTCAAAGATGCCTCACGTATCGCGCGCATTTGGCAGGAACTGAAGGAGTCGAGCGATTATGAAGCGCGCCTGCAGTCAGTCGCGCAGTTCAACTCGACGCATAAGCATTTGAAGCGCGGCATCGCGATCACGCCTGTGAAGTTTGGCATTTCATTCACGGCGACCTTCTTCAATCAGGCAGGTGCGCTGGTATTGATCTATCGCGACGGCAGCGTGCAGGTGAACCATGGCGGCACGGAGATGGGCCAGGGGCTGCACACCAAAATCCGCAGGATCGCGGCGGAAAGCCTCGGGCTCCCGCTGGATGCTATCCGAGTCATGCCCACCAGCACCGCCAAAATTCCGAACACCTCCCCTACCGCTGCCTCGGCGGGAACGGACCTGAACGGAGCAGCCGTGCTGGACGCCTGCAAACAGATTCAGGCGCGGCTGGCTCCGGTTGCGGCCGGACTTCTGGAGCGCGCGGAAGGGCGTTCGGTGCCGTTCGTTGATGTGGTGGAAGCCGCGTACCGGCAACGCATCCAGTTGTTTGCTCATGGTTACTACCGCACGCCCGAAATACATTTCGATCCGAAAACCGCCACCGGAAAGCCCTTCCACTATTTCGCTTATGGCGCGGCGGTATCCGAAGTGGAAGTCGACGGCTTTACCGGCGAGAACCGGACGTTGCGCGTGGACATACTCCAGGACACAGGGGATTCCGTTTCAACACTGGTGGACCGCGGCCAGATCGAAGGCGGCTTCGTGCAGGGGTTGGGCTGGCTTACGCTCGAAGAACTGGTGTGGGATGACAAAGGAAAACTCGCCACTGCAGGTGCATCCACGTACAAGCTGCCATCCTGGCCGGAGATGCCCCCGGTCTTCAATGTGGGCTTCCTGCAGCGCGCCACCGAACCGGGTGTCATCTTTGGCAGCAAGGCTGTAGGCGAACCTCCGCTGATGCTCGCCATCTCCGTGCGGGAGGCGATACGAGCCGCTATCGCGGCGTTTGGCAAGGGCGGCGTTATCACGCTGGATAGCCCGGCCACTCCTGAGCGCATCTACTGGGCCATCGAGCGCGCCCGGAGCGTTGCTTGATCCTGATCCGGGCTGCAATTTTTCACACCACAGGCAATCCGTTCCATTCGAGCAGCGCAATGGCCTCGTTCCCGGACGGAGCACTGGCCATCGCCGAAGGCCGTGTGGCAGCCTGCGGCGATTACGCGGACGTGCGCCGAGGCTACCCCGATGCGCCTGTGCGCGACCTTCGGGGCGGATACCTGCTGCCAGGCTTTGTAGACACCCACCTTCACTTCCCGCAGGTGAGAGTTCTGGGGGGCCTGGGGTATTCGCTCCTCGAATGGCTGGACGCCCTGACCCTTCCGGAAGAGGCGCGCCTGGCGGATGCCGCCTACGCCTGTACAATTGCCAAAGAGTTCGTGCGCAACCTCGCCGCGCATGGCACAACCACGTCGCTGGTCTTTGGGTCTCACTTTCCGAACGCAATGGCGGCTCTGTTCCACGCCGCGGAAAGCGCCGGATTGCGCGTGATCAGCGGCCTGGTGTTGGCCGACCGCAATCTTCGCCCGGAGCTGCATCAGACGCCCGGCGCTGCTTATGAGGAAAGCCAGGAACTGATCCGGCGCTTTCATGGGCGCGGCAGACTTGGCTACGCGGTAACACCGCGTTTCGCTCTCTCCACCACCGAACCAATGCTGGAGGCATGCCAGACGTTGTTACAACAGCAACCCGGCCTGCACCTCACAACCCACATCAATGAGAATGTGCGGGAGGTGGAAGAGGTGGCCCGCCTGTTCCCCTGGGCCGGTGACTACCTGTCCGTCTACGAACGTTTCGAACTGGCCGGTCGACGCTCCGTCTTCGCCCATAACGTGCAGAGCACTAACTCGGAACTGCAACGACTCGCCGGACACGGCTCCTCGGTCGCGCATTGCCCGTGCAGTAATGCCGCACTCGGAAGCGGGATCTTCCCTCTGCGTCGTCATCTGGAGGCGAGGGTGCGCTTTGCGCTCGGGACAGATGTCGGGGGCGGCACCGGGTTCGGCATGATGAAAGAAGCCCTGCAGGCCTATCTAATGCAGCGTGTGGCGCATGACCCTGTCACGCTGAACCCTGCACAAATGCTGTATCTGGCCACTCGTGCGGGTGCGGAAGCGCTGGCGCTCGACAGCGAA
The DNA here is from genome assembly GCA_030838885.1 of Bryobacterales bacterium. GTDB lineage: Bacteria > Acidobacteriota > Terriglobia > Bryobacterales > Bryobacteraceae > BOG-234. Next base: position 20,130 of record JAUZEU010000758.1, read on the forward strand.
ACGGGAGACTTCGGCGCTGGCAAGTCCGCCGATTACGTCTATCTGCAGCCTCCCTCCGGCAGCGCGCTGGAAGGCGTTCTGAAGAACGTCGAAGATCCGGAACGTGTACTCGCCGCAATCATTACGCTGGCGGGGGCGGAAAGTATTCGCGAAGTTCGTGTGGAAGGCGATCTGGTCTATGAAGCTTCATGAACTGAATACCATGGACCAGGCGCAGTTCGTGTCCGCCATCGGATGGGTGTTCGAGCATTCCCCCTGGGTGGCGGAACGGGCCTGGCACGAGCGGCCTTTTGCGGCCCTCGACGTATTGTCCCGCGCCATGAATCAAATCGTGGAATCCGCCACGGCTGCTGAACAACTCGCGCTGCTGCGGGCACATCCGGATCTGGGGACGCGGGCGAAAGTCAGCCTGAGTTCCGAGCGGGAGCAGGCAGGCGCCGGTCTGGACAAACTCACGCCCGAAGAACACGAGACGCTGCTCCGCCTCAACACCGCTTACAAAGAGAAATTCGGGTTTCCTTTCCTGTACGCGGTAAAAGGCAGCAGTAAGTTCGATATCCTGGACGCGCTCAGCAGCCGGCTGCAACGTATGCCGGCCGAAGAGTTCGCCACGGCGCTGCAGCAGGTTTACCGGATCGCACGATTCCGGCTGGAAGAGATCATTCAATGAATACATTCGCAAGCGGGCCAAAGAGGAGTTACTACGGAAAGGGCGACGTAATAGCCTACCGTCTGCACCGGGACGGAAATCACGCAGCCGGTGAAAACCCGGTGTTCGGGGCGAATGTCAAAATCCTGATTTACGGGGACGCGTTCTGGCCCACTTACACGACCGGTGATAACACCGGCCTCATCGCGACCGACTCCATGAAGAACTTCGTGCAGCGGGAAACCATGAACTTCCCTGGGTACGATCTCGAATCTTACTGTCAGTTTCTGGCTGAGAAGTTCCTGGCGAAGTATCCGCAGGTGGAAGGCGCGCAGTTGTCGGCGGTCAGCATCCCTTACGAGCCTCTGGGCGGAGCTGTCACCTATGCCCCAGGCGGTCCGGATCGGGCCTTCGCTTCGATCGAACTTACGCGCGACGGCTCTGCTACCACGCGTTCCGGCATCACGGGATTCCGCCTGCTAAGGCTGAATGGCAGCGCCTTCAAAGGCTTTGTCCGGGACGAATACACCACTCTGCCCGACATTACGAATCGCCCCCTGAACATGTGGCTTGACCTCGACTGGACTTACACCTCCAACGAGGCGGCGTTCGGCGGCGGCGCGGTCACAAAGCAGGTGCGCAAGATTGTTCACGACGTCTTCGCAGGCTTCGCATCCGGCAGCATCCAGCAGATCATTTATCAAATGGGAGAGAAGATGCTGGCCGAGATACCGGCTATCAGTGAAATCCACCTGGAGGGCAACAACCGCACCTGGGACACAATCTCCGAACAGGGCGACTCTCTTGGAATCTATACCGATGCCAGGCCTCCGTATGGCTGCCTGGGTCTGACAATGAAGCGGTAAAGATGGCGCACATCTCCACTCACGTGCTGGATCTAGCAAGGGGCAAACCCGCAGCGGGGATTTCCCTGGAGTTACACCACGGATTAGTTCCGAGAGCCACTACCCAAACCAACGCTGACGGCCGCACGGCTAAACCCCTGGTTCAGGCGGAGAGCCTGGCTCCGGGCGCGTATAGCATCACGTTTCATGTCGGCGATTATTTCCGCGCTCAGAATATTGAAGGCTTTTATGAGCACATCACCGTCAGTTTTGTGGTGAAGGATGTTCACGCGAATTACCATGTCCCGCTGCTTCTGTCGCCCTACGGATACAGCACGTACCGGGGCTCATGAGAGAGCTGGCACAAAGAGTGATCGCCTGCTGCCGTGAGCTGGCAGACTTCAGCGAGGAGCCGGGGCGCACGACACGCACTTTCCTCTCGCCGCCGATGCGTGACGTTCACCGGGTCCTGGGCACCTGGATGGAGAGCATTGGGATGCGTGTTTGGGTGGACGCCGCCGGGAACCTGCGCGGCCTCTACGGCGACCCGACGGCGCCGCGCCTCATCATTGGCTCGCATCTGGACACTGTTCCGAACGCGGGTGCGTTTGACGGCATTTTGGGTGTGGTGCTTGGCATCGCGATGGCCGAACTGCAGCCGCGCAGGTCTCTCGAGGTGGTCGGCTTTTCAGAGGAGGAAGGCGTCCGTTTTGGATTCCCTTTCATTGGAAGCCTGGCCTTCACCGGCTGTCCGCTGCTACCCCAGGTCAAAGAGGCGATCGCAGCCTACGGACTGAACCCCAGCGAACTTCCTGCTGCCCGATACGCACCCGAGTGCGTGGCTTACCTCGAGTTCCACATTGAACAGGGACCGGTGCTGGAGAGCCTCGGAATCCCTCTGGCCGCGGTAGATGCCATCGCCGGCCAGAGCCGCTTCCTGCTCACCTTCAAAGGTAAAGCGAATCACGCCGGCACCACGCCTATGAGGCTTCGTCAGGATGCACTCGCGGCGGCCGCGCAGTGGATCGGGGAAGTGGAATCCTACGCAGCTGGCTGCGACGGCCTGGTCGCAACGGTGGGCTCGCTGAAAGTCTCGCCCAACGCAGGAAACGTTATTCCAGGAGAGGTCCAGGCGAGCCTGGACGTCCGTCACTCCGACAATGTCCAGCGCCTTCGTGCTGTACAGGATCTGCTGACCTCGGCTGAGAAGATCTGCGCAGCGCGCCGCATCGAACTCGCATACGAACAGCGCCTCGATCAACCCGCGGTTCCAATGAACAATGACCTGACGCAGCTACTCGGTTTACATCGGATGACGAGCGCCGCCGGACATGACGCCATGATCGTTGCCCCGCATATCCCTTCCACCATGTTGTTTCTCAGAAGCCCGGGGGGGATCAGCCACCACCCCGATGAGACTGTCCTCCCTGAGGACGTCGAGGCGGCACTCGAAGCGGGCGCGCGCTTTATCTCAGCACTGGGGGCGAAGTATGTCTGACCTGATCGTTCTTCCCGGCATCATCGATGTGCACGTCCACTTCAACGAGCCTGGCCGAGCCAACTGGGAAGGCGCGGCGACCGGCAGCCGGGCACTCGCCGCGGGCGGCGGGACCGTCTTTATCGATATGCCGCTGAACTCCACTCCCTGCACCGTGACGGCGGCCGACTTCGATCGGAAGCGCGAGGCACTGGAAGCCACCTCCATCTGCGACTTCGCGCTGTGGGGCGGTCTGACTCCCGACAGCATCCCGCATATGGCCGAACTCGCGGATCGCGGCGTAATCGGCTTCAAGGCGTTCATGTGCGATTCCGGGCTGCCGGAGTTTCCCCGGGCCGACGATCTCACGCTGCTGGAGGGCATGACCGAAGCCGCACGGCTGGGTCTGCCGGTGGCTGTGCACGCCGAAAGCGAGGAGATCACCCGCCGGCTGACAAACCGGCTCCGCGCTCATGGCCGGAACGACGCGGAGGCTTTCCTGGAATCGCGCCCGGTGATTGCCGAAGTGGAAGCGATCCGGCGCGCCGGGGTGCTGGCGCGCGAGACCGGGTGCAAGCTGCATATTGTCCATATCAGTTCCGGCAGCGGAGTGGCGGCGGCTTTACAGGCGCGCGCGGAAGGCGCTGACATCACGCTGGAAACCTGCCCTCATTATCTGTTCTTCACCGAAGACGACCTGCGAAAAATCGGACCCATTGCGAAGTGCGCCCCTCCGCTGCGAAGCAAAGCGGAGCAGGAGGCGCTGTGGGCTGCCGTCCTGGGCGGGCAAATCGATATGATCGGTTCCGACCACTCGCCGTGCCCTCCCGAGATGAAGGACAGGGCGGACTTCTTCGAGATTTGGGGAGGCATCGCCGGAGTGCAATCGACCCTGCCTGTGTTGCTGGAGCGCGGGCTTCCGCTCCACCAGATCGCGGCGCTTACGTCCGTCAACGGAGCCCGCCGCTTCAACATCGAAGACCCCGGCAGAGAGGATTACGTCCTGATCGATCCCAACGGTGTCACCGAAGTCAATGAGCACACGCTGCTGCACCGGCATCGCACCAGCCCGTACTCCGGGCTGAAGCTGCGCGGCGCCATCCGCCAGACGATTCGCCGGGGCGAGGTGATCTATTCCGATGGCGAAATCACCGCCCGCACCAATGGGAGACTGATAAGACCGAATGCATAATCTGGGACACACCCGCACCAGCCGTCAACACGACCACTTTCTTCTTACACCCGATACCTTCGTGCGCGCCGCACCTCCAGGCATGCGGAACGCAACGGCAATCGTGCATGCCGCGCCCGCCGGTGGAGCCGCCTTTACCGAATACACCGTGGAGTTCGAAGCGGGCGGAGTCATGCAGGCCGGTGGGGCTCAAATGTTTCTGTATGTCCTCGACGGCGCGGTTACAGTAAACGGCCAGATTCTCGGTCCCGCCCAATATGCGTACGTGCCCGCGGATCGCGGGGCGGCGATCCAATCCGAACGCGGCGGACGCGCCATAGTTATCGAGAAACCGCAACTCATTCTTAACGGTGAAAAACCGAACCCATTCACCGGCGATGAGCGCACGGTGGCGCCCACGGCGCTGGGCGGCGATGAAGCTCTCGAGGTACGCACCCTGATCCCGCCGGATTTCGCGTTCGACTTCGCCGTGAATACCATGACCTTCCTGCCAGGCGCGGCGCTGCCGATGGTGGAAGTGCACGTGATGGAGCACGGGCTGCTCATGCTGGAGGGCAGCGGCATCTACCGGCTGAACGACAACTGGTATCCGGTGACCGCCGGCGACTTCATCTGGATGGGCTCTTACTGCCCTCAATGGTTTGGCGCCCTCGGCAAAACACCCGCCAAATATCTGATCTATAAAGACTGGAACCGGCACCCGCTGCACATCAAATGAAGCTGACCATTAATCAGAACAGGCTCTCTCAGGAACTGGAAGCCCTGGCGGAGTTCTCCGATGCCCCCGCTCCCGCCGTAACTCGTATTGTGTTCTCCGACCAGGACCTCAAGGCCCGCGGCTGGCTGAAGAATCTGTGCCTCGCCGCTGGTCTGGACGTCCGCCAGGACGCCGTCGGCAACACCTTTGCGCGATGGCACGGCTCGGATCGAGGCGCGCCTGCCGTCGGCACCGGATCCCATATCGATGCTATTCCGCATTCCGGACGTTACGACGGCACCGTTGGAGTGCTCGGCGGCCTGGAGGCTATCCGCGCCCTCCAGGAAAGCGGCTTCCAGCCCCGCCGTTCCCTGGAAGTTCTCCTGTTCACCTCCGAGGAGCCAACCCGTTTCGGCATCGGGTGCCTCGGCTCGCGACTTCTTTCCGGAACTCTCGATTCGTCTGTCGACCAAACTCTGCGCGATGCCGACAAGCGGTCCCTCCAGCAGATCCGCACTGGCGCGGGATTCACGGGCGCTCTCGAAACAGTGAGGCTCTCCCCCGACTACTACAGCGCCTTTGTCGAACTCCATATCGAACAGGGGCCGCTGCTGGAGCGGCGCTGTGTTCCCCTTGGAGCCGTGACGGCCATTGCGGCACCGGCCAGCCTGCGCATCGAAATCGAAGGTCAGGGCGGACACGCGGGTGCCGTCCTTATGCCCGATCGCCACGATGCCTTTCTCGCCGCAGCGGAACTGGCTCTGGAGCTGGAAGCCGCTGCCCGCGCCACGGGCTCCACCGACAGCGTCGCCACCACAGGCGTCTGCGATATCTTCCCGCGAGCCATCAACAGCATCCCGAGCCGCGTTCATGTCGAAGCCGATATCCGCGACATCGACGCGGTTCGCCGGGACAGCATGATTGACAGACTCGAAGAGAGCTGTGCAGAAGTGGCAGCCAGAAGAGGCGTGTCCATCACGAGAGAATTCATCAACCGCGATGCGCCGGCGGCCTGCGATCCTGGAATCGTGGCGGCTATCGCATCCGTTTGCGAAGAGAACGGCTTTCCCTTCGACCGGATGGTGAGCCGTGCTTACCATGACTCTCTTTTCATGGCCCGTATCTGCCCTACGGCGATGCTTTTCATTCCCTGCCGCAACGGGGTCAGTCACCGGCCGGACGAGTACTCATCCCCCGAGGCAATCGCCCAGGGCACTCTGGTACTGGCACAGACGCTCGCCAAACTGGCAAGCTAACCGTATGGATCCGCTGTTTCTCCCCGACGTCGAGAACAACCCCGAGCCGGGACCCTACGCCGACCTGCTCCGAACTATGCAGGCGACCGGCGGCGAATATTCCCAGATCTGGCATCTGTTCGCGTTCAAAAGCAAAGCCAGTGAGCATTTGGCCCGCTTCACCCAGGAGATCCTCCGCGAGCCCTCGCCGCTGAGCCCCGGCATCCGCGAACTGATTGCGGCTTATACTTCCGCCGAAAACGACTGCCCCTTCTGACTGAAGTCGCACGCCGCGGTCGCGGCGGAACTGTTGGGCGATGAAGAACTGGTCTGGAGTGTCCTTCGTGATCTGGAAGCCTCTCGCCTGTCCGAAAAAGAGAAGGCTCTGTTTCGATTTGTCAGCAAGGTGAACAAGAACTCCCCGGCCATTACGGCGACCGACATGGATCCTTTGTACGCCCTCGGGTGGACAGACGAAGCCATCTACTACGCCATCACAGTCTGTGCACTGTTCAACTTCTATAACCGCTGGGAGGATGCCACCGGGGTTCACGCGATGACAGATGAAGGGCATCGCCAACGCGGGAAGCTCAGCGCTCACTCCGGATACGTACGCAAATAGGCTGTACCCGACGGCTTCGCTACACGCGCGGGCCATCCGAAGGTCGCGATCATGGCCAGAGTTGCCTGTACGCAAACAATCAGCCCAACACAACCGGGCCAGCCAAACCTGTCCCACAGCCACGCCGGGGCGGATGAGCCAAAACTGCCTCCGGCATAGTAAAAGCTCACGTAGATTCCGACGGCCAGGGCCCGGTTGTGAAAGGCCACTGTCCCGATATAGCTCACTGCTGCGGACTGGGCGATGAAGACCCCGCAGGAGCAGAGCGTGAGTCCCACCAGGATTACCCAGACATTCGGCGCCAGCGAGACGAGCGCTCCGGCAACGCCCAGGGCAGATGCGCCCATTACAGCCTTCCTGTGTCCGAACCGGTCAATTCCCCGCCCCGCCCACGGCGTGACTGCCGCCCCCACCAGATACACGCAAAAAATCGAACCCAACCATCCGGGACTCAGGAGAAATGGCGGCGCCGCCAGATGGAAGGTCACGTACGTAAACAACGCCACCATGGTGAAGAGAACGCAGAACCCGCACACGTAAGTCGCGAGTAAACGCCTGTTCCTGACGTGACTCAGGGCATCCAACAGGAAGTGCGAGCGCCGGGTGGCTACGGCGAACTTCTTCTCCGCGGGCAAGCCCCACCAGAGAATCACGGCGATACCCAGACTGATCAGACCAACCACAACGAAGGCCCAGCGCCAGTTCAGGTACTGGCTCAGAAGGCCGGCCAGCACGCGCCCGCTGAACCCGCCCAACACCGTGCCGCTCACGTAGGCGCCCACGGCGGATGCGGCGCGTGCGGCCGGCCACTCGTCATTCACATAGGCCACGGTTACCGCAAACACTCCGGGAGTGGCGAGCCCCTGCAGAAAGCGCCAGAATATGAGCCAGCTCAGGTTGTTTGCCGTCGCGCATCCGAGCGTCGTGAGGCCAAGAATTGCGGCCGACCAGACGATCACCTGCTTCCGCCCTACACGATCGGCTATCAGGCCGGCAAATGGCGCTGCGAGGGCTACGCCGAACGTTGCCGCGGTCACGGTCAGACTTACCGCAGCCTTGCCGGCATGGAAGATTGCGGCGAGAAGGGGCAGAATCGGCTGCGTGACAAAGAGGTTGAGAAACGCGCAGAATCCGGCGAGTACTACGGGCGCGGTGCGCGGCGGATGTTCCAGGAGCGAATCCAACAGGAATTTTACCGTTGCCATGCAGGCCGGTTCGACTCTTCTGAAAAAGCAGACCCATTTCGCCAGACAGGCGCAGTTCCAGTGCGATTTTGCACTGCGTTGTGTTTTCGCGCCGGTCAGGCTGCCTGATAGAGAATGGCAGGGGCGTTTCGACCGCAGCAGCGCTTGTATTTCTGTCCGGAGTTGCACGGGCAGGTGGCATTTCGGCCGATCTGGCGACCAGAGACTTGTTCGCCAGCGGTCCTGTGGTGGCGATAAGCAGGGCTTTCCGTCTCCGAACGGGTAGTGGGCGGGGCAGGCGATTCGGTTCGTTTTGCGGGAGCTTCGGCTTCGGGTTGTACAGGGGATTCGGCCTGAAGGCGGCGAATTCCCGCGAGGGAGCGACGGATGATGCCGTGCGACTGGGATCGGGCGC
>JAUZEU010000083.1 GCA_030838885.1 Bryobacterales bacterium
GTCGGCGGTTGAGAATGATGAACATCCGGCAGGCCGCTATTTGCGAAGCGTCGCGGTCCAGTTCTGGACCACCCTCAGCGGTCCACCTGACGGCGTGCCACCCTCCACAACGAGAAACTTGCGACCATCGCCCGAAACGTCGTAGGTCGCACCCAAACTCCGGAGTGTAACCAGTCCCTCGAACAGTTTTTCAGCCCGTCCCACTTCCAGAGTTCCGTTGTGGGCAGCTACTTCGACAGTCATAAGCTGGCCGGTTGGCGTCGCGTAGAAAAGCTCTTTCCCATCTCGTCTCCAGCGAGCGCAGATCCCGCCAGTCAGGGATATCTGCCGCTTGCCTTCGTGCCCTGGAAATGACGCGACGTACACTTGAGACTCGCCGGACTCGTCCGACTCGTAGGCCAGCCATGCCCCATCCGGCGACAACCGTCCACGCCACTCGGTTGCAGGGGACTGCAGGAAAGGCCGAGGATTCCTGTGGCCGTCTCCGGGAGCCGTTACTCCGGAAAGGGTCCACAGGTCGAAAACAGTTCTCTCAGCCGACCGCGAATACAGCAGAACTTTTCCGTCGGGAGACAGGCTGCCCGAGGTCTTTTCCTGGGAATCCGCAAGCACCAGTTCCTCGCCTCCGGCGCCATTCGCAGGTTTCCTGTAGATGTTCAACGCGCCGTTGCGATTGGATGAGAAGTAAATGAGGCTTCCATCCGGAGACCACACGGGAGTGTGATCGTCTTTTGGATCGAAGGTAAATCGTGCCGGGATACCCCGGGCGGCATCATAAATCCAGATATCCGCCCGCGGGTTGAAAATGACGACGGCCACCCGCTTTCCGTCCGGAGATAATTCGACGGAATCGACAGCCGTGGCTTGTGGCTCCCCGAGATTGCCCAGGCTCCTGCCTTTCCGGTCCTTCCACACGAGTCTCGACTGCCCTGACGTTTCAGACGCATAGACCAGCAGGCCGCCTTGCGAAACGGCAAAACCTGGGATTCGCGAAACGGCGCCATAGGTTGGAACTCCCTCGGCGACGGGAATCGGCTCCCCGGTTGTCTCAAGGCGTTTGAGGTCAAACGGTTGGGCTGCCAGGGTGTGTTCGCGGAGAAAGAGCAGATGTCCCTGGGCGTACATGGCTGGCGATTGGGCTCGAGTAACGACCTTGGCTCGCGTTTCGGGTTCGTCCAGCGAGGCTGCCTGAACCGTCATTTCCGAACCTTGGGCGGTCACGTATAGATAGTGGCGGCCGTCCGGCAGAAACCAGGGGTAACGGTGGGCTTTTCCGTCCTCCGGCGTGATCGGAACGGCTGTCCCACCCGAAGCTGCAATTCGCAGGATCGGATTTGTGCTCAGCAGGCCGTAGAGAATGACTCCCTGGTGATTCCAGGTGCCTCCCCGCAACGCCAGCGCAGAGGGGAGATCGGTGACCACGATGGGCACCCCTCCCTGGATATCGACCTTTTTTATCTTGTTCTCTTGCCCGAACGCGACCCAGCGACTGTCGGCTGACCAAAAAGGAGTTGCGGCATCTTCTGTGCCCGGCAGCGGTTGCGCGGCAGGTGAATCCATGCGGCGCATCCAGAGTTGGACCTTGCCACCTCTGGCCTTTGCTCCGTATACTATGCGAGTTCCGTCCGGGGAGATCGCCGGAGTTGAGTACGGGAAACCGAAGTCGAACTCCGTGTTTTGCGGGGGCGGCAGGATGGCGTGGATAGCGGGAGCTTGCGGCGGCGCCTGACCATAGTGAACCAGCGCGAGTGCGGCTGCCAGGATGAACAGCACTGGAGCGGCTGCGGCGAGTGCGGTAACGGTAAGCCGCCTCGACGCAGGCGCAGGCCGCTGCCCGGTAATCGTTTCTTCCGGGTATGGATTTGAGAGTGCAATGCGCGCTTCGCCGATATCACGTAGCCGTGTCTTCGGGTCGCGATCGAGACAACGGCAGAGCAGAGTTCTGACGGTGCAAGGTATCTCATCAGGGAGCTTCGCCAGATCGATTGGTTTCGTGAGCACATTGGTCAGCGTCTGCGACATCGTCTCGCCTTTGAACAACCTTATGCCGGTCAGGAGTTCATAAAGCACGACGCCGAAACTCCAGATGTCGGTGCGCCTGTCGACCAGCTTGCCAGCTGCCTGCTCCGGACTCATATATTCCCGTGTGCCAAGGATCGTCCCGGCCTCCGTGGCGGCCATGCTCATCGTGGGCGAAGTCGCGCCATCGCCGATCAGTTTGGGACCGGACGCGAAAGCGAGTCCGAAATCGAGGATCTTTACTACGCCTTCTGGTGTCAACATAATGTTGCCCGGCTTCAGGTCGCGGTGGATGATGCCCCTTTCGTGCGCGGCGTCGAGCCCCCCGGCGATTTGCTCCGCGCAACGGAGCGCGGAGTCAACGGGCTGTGGCATCGACAGTGTCGTGCCATGCACGAGTTCCATGACGATGCCCCGCACATCGCCACTTTCTTCCAGGCCGTAGATCTGCCCGATGTTGGGATGGTTGAGAGCAGCCAATAATCTCGCCTCCCGTTGAAACCGCGCCAGACGTGTCGGGTCGTTCGCGAACGCGGGCGGCAGGATCTTGATGGCCACCTCCCTGTTGAGCTTCGTGTCGGTCGCGCGGTAGACCTCGCCCATTCCTCCGCTGCCAATACACTCCTCCATACAGTAATGGCCCAGTAAGGTACCGGGCTGGAGGGGTCGCGCGAAGTATCGAATAGCGGGCCGTTCGAGCAGATCCTCGCCAGCACCCCACGCGTCGAGAAGAGAAATCACTTCGCGGCGGAGGACTTCGTCGGGACAGGTCTCGCTGAGGAAGGCGGCTCGCGCGGACGGGGAAATTTTGAGGGCCGCCTGGTAGAGGTCTTCCAGCGTGCGCCAGTGAGGCGAGTTGCTCATCGGATCTCGTGCGCCAGCCAGACTTTGGCGAACGCCCAGTCCCGGCTCACCGTGTCTTCGGAGATCCTGAGAGCTTCCGCAGTTTCCCGAAGGCTCATTCCACCGAAGAAGCGGAGCTCTACCACTTTGGCTTTGCGCGCGTCTTTGCCGGAGAGAGCCTTGATCGCATCATCCAGCGCCAACAGCTCGCGATCGGTGGCCTGAGCAGTGATCCGGTATTCGTCCAATTCAACTTTGCGACTGCCGCCGCCACGTTTGGCGGACCGGCGGACACGAGCAGCATCGACAAGGATACGGCGCATCATTTGCGCCGCGATGGCGAAGAAATGCGCGGGTCCTGCCACGGTACTTCCGCGGCATCGATCAATTTCAGGTAAACCTCGTTCACAAGCGCAGTCGGCTGCAGGGAAATGCCGGGGCGCTCGCGAGCGATGTAGTGACGCGCCCGACTGCGCAGTTCGTCGTAGACCAGCGGCATGAGGCGGCTAAGCGCCGCTTCATCGCCCCTACTCCAGTCCCGCAAAAGCCGGGTGACGGAGAAAGAATCTGCCGGGCTCACAACACTACGAACTATACCACTGGATCGTGAGACACAGGCCAACGCAGCGGCCCTGAAAAGAATTTCAACGCGTGCGGATTTCCGGGTCCGATTCCCGCTTATGTGAGTGGAGGCAAGCCGTATGAGAGCGCAACTACTCGCAACAATCGGATGTCTGACCCTGATTGCGGGAAGGGCACCGGGACAGGAACAGGAGATCGAGGTTGGTCTGGCAAACAACACGATTGTGCTGCCAATCGGTGTTTTGGTGGAGGCAGAGAATACAGCGACACGCATCTACGCCGGGATCGGGGTGAAGCTCAAGTGGTCCAATAACAGGAAGGCAAAGATCCGTATGCAAATCGATAATCACACCCCGGCCACTGTCCATCCTGGCGCGATGGGGTACGCGCTGCCATATGGAGGCCGCGGTGCCGGTATCCACATCCTGCTGGACCGCATTTCGGAGCGTCTCAGCACCAATCGGCATAGTACAGCGATTTTGCTGGGGCATGTAATGGCTCACGAGCTTGGACACCTGCTGGAAGGTTTCAGCCATCACGCGGAGCCCGGTCTGATGAAGGCTCACTGGGACGAAGGCGAGTCCCTCAGGATGCGGTCGCAACCACTTTCTTTTAGCTCCGATGATGTGGCGTTCATTCGTAACGGTGTAGCGCGGTGGCTACGTTGAAATCTTGCGACCCACATATCGCCGCAGAACCATCGGGAAATGAGGGACTTCGAAATGTGTCTCGGCAGCGTTTTCCGGGCGTGCCGTTGGCAGTCAGAAACCGCACGCCTGGAAAAACGGCGCTACCGGAAAGTGTTCGGTGCTGGCCCCAAGTCCCGTTGGGGGAAGGGTGGGACCGCGCTCTGGACGAATTACGCGCGACTCGGAAAGTGGCGTGGCCCCCAGACCGCGATTCCTTTGTACGGGTTCCGGACAATCCGTCCGGAAGTCCTGATAACCACTACGCCGTCAGGCAGGATCGATCTCAGATAGGCGCGCAATTGTGACCAGACACAAACTGCCCCGGGAGGGTCGCCTTACAACTCCGCGGGTCGCCTTCCAGCGACGGCAAGAATTATATGCTGTGTACCATCCTTCACTGGACG
>JAUZEU010000109.1 GCA_030838885.1 Bryobacterales bacterium
GTGTTTACCGCCCCGACCTGGACAGCAAACAGGTATCAAATTGAGAGCGATCTTTCTGGTTCTGTTCTTTCTTCTGCTCGCTGCATGGTTTGTGGCCTGGGCTCTGATGCATGTTGCATCCGGCGCCATCCATCTGCTGCTCGTGATAGCCGTGATCTCGCTGATCATGCACTTGTTTCGGGGTCGCACGGCCGTGTAGTGCATGAGGCTGTTCAAATGCCACAGTTGCGGTCAACTGCTGCACTTTGAAAACAGACAGTGCGTAATCTGCGGCAGCAGACTTGGATATCTGCCATTTGAACTGACCCTCTCCGCTCTGCGGACTACGGGCGATCCTGATTATTGGGTCGCCCTTGCATCGCCGGGGCAGCATTACCGGTATTGCGAGAATGCTGCTTATGATGCGTGTAACTGGCTGCTGCCCGCAAACAGTTCCGAGCGCTTCTGCGCTGCATGTCGGCATAATCGCATCATCCCCGACCTGTCACTTCCTTCCAATCTTTATTCGTGGCGTCTGTTTGAAATCGCCAAACACCGGCTCTTCTACACACTCATCAAGCTTGAACTCCCGCTCGCCAACCGTTCAGACGATCCCAGATACGGCTTAGCCTTCGACTTTCTCACGGAGATTCCCGGCGGACCTCCGGTCACCACCGGGCACGAGGACGGTCTGATCACGATGAACCTGAAGGAGGCCGACGACGCTGAGCGGACCAGGCAGCGTTTGCAGTTGGGCGAGCCCTATCGTACTCTGCTGGGCCACTTCCGTCATGAGTCGGGACATTACTTCTGGGATCGGCTTGTGAGTGGGCGGTGGGACAGGCTGGAACGCTTCCGTGCTGTGTTTGGAGACGAACGCCGCAATTACGACGAAGCTCTCCGGCGTCACTATGCTCACGGACCCAATGCAGACTGGCGGTCAAATTTCATCACCGGGTATGCGGCCTGCCATCCATGGGAGGACTTCGCCGAAACCTGGGCGCACTATCTGCACATCGTGGATACGATGGAAATGGCATTTTCCTTTGGTGTCCAGATCGAGCCCCGGGTTGAGACCAGGTGCGAGCTTGGATTGTCTGTCGACTTCGATCCTCATCAAAGTGCCGACTTCGATTTACTTATTGGGAAATGGCTATCGCTTACGGTAGTCATCAACTCTTTAAGTCGCTGCCTGGGAGAGCACGATCTCTATCCGTTCATTTTGCCTGGTCCGGTTATCACGAAAATGAACTTTATTCATAAGCTGATAAACCCTCTCAAACAGGCCCTGGCTGCATAATTGCTCTACGCGGGGCAGGAGAGTAAGTACATGAAATATCTACTCGCATGGATGCTCGGCGTACCTGGAATCCTGATTCTTGCATGGTTTGTTCTGGGTCATCACTAAGGTCCCGGAACACGCGACGCCAGCACCCTGAATCCCCCTCCAACGGCTGGCGTCGCGGACTGTTTTCCCGTCTTGGCAGCACCTCAATTCAAAGGACGGCAGATCGACCAAATATACTGAGCAATGCCTCAGCAAAGCGTCGGTTCGCGATCGAAATCATCTACCCTGACGAAGAACCAGGTCCGTGGCTTTTGGGCGGCGTGGGGCGGCTGGGCGCTGGATGGCATGGATTCCTTCATCTACGCTCTTGTCCTGGTGCCTGCCATGCGCGATTTACTCCCTGCCTCGGGCAAAGCGGCGAGCGCAGCCAGTGTGTCCGCGGCCGATCTCGGTTACTATGGCGGCCTGCTCTTCTCGGTTTTTCTAATTGGTTGGGGCTGTGCCTTCATCTGGGGGCCCATTGCTGATCGCTTCGGGCGCGTCCGCACGCTGACCTTCACGATTCTTTGCTACTCCGTGTTCACGTTCCTCGGCTGTGCGGCCACCAGTATCTGGCAACTTGGGCTGTTCCGCTTTCTGGCAGGTATAGGTATCGGTGGCGAATGGACACTGGGCGGAATCCTGGTCGCCGAGGAGTGGCCTGAAGATCGCCGGGTGCAGGGTGCGGCATGGATGCACACCGGCTATTACTTCGGCTTCTTCATTGCAGCTGTCATGAACTACCTTATCGGCTCTCGCTATGGATGGCGGGTCATGTTTGCGGTGGGCGGCACACCCGCCATGCTGGTCGCGTTCATCCGTTATGGCGTGCAGGAACCGGAGCGCTGGAGGAAGCGGGTCAGCTCTCTTGCGAGCGACTGGAAAGCGAGCGCTGCATTTGTTCAGTTGTTCTCGGCTGAGTACCGCAGGCGCACCTTGCTAAACGCACTCTTTCTACTGATCGCGATGATCGGGCTCTGGGCCGGGTCTGTTTACGTTCCGGGCGCAGTGACTCAGATCGCTGGCCGAGAAGGGTACACCGCGGTGCAAGCCGCCCGCCTCGCCTCATGGGCAAGCATGCTGCTTTCCGCAGGCACGATTCTCGGATGCCTGATCGTCCCGTTTCTGGTGAACAGGTTCGGGCGCCGCGGCGCGCTGGCGTGTTTCTTTGGGTTAATGGGAGTCTCTGTGGCGGAAGCATTCGGCTACGCGTTCTACCTGCCAACGGGGGCACTTGCGGCTTTTATCGGAAGCCTGTTCTTCGTGGGCGTTGGCGGTGCGAGTTTCTGTGTATTCACCGTTTGGCTTCCGGAACAGTACCGCACGGAATGCCGCGCCAGCGCCTTTGCATTTGCGACATCCTCGGGTCGGTTTGTCGCGGCGGGTATTACCTTTCTGGTTGGTGCGGGCGTCTCATACTTCGGTACTATCGGAGTTCCGGTCGCAATTACTTCGCTGGCTTTTCTTCTGGGGCTGCTCCTGCTGCCGTGGGGCCACGAGACTAGGGGCAAGCCACTGCCCGCCTGATATCTGAAATGAACCTCTGCCACCTGTTCGATTTATCGCTCATCGGGCGCCGCGATCGCACCGCTCTCGAATTCGAAGGCGCCACTTATACGTTCGGCGAGCTTGAGTCACGCAGTAACCGGCTGGCGCAGCTTTTTCTTGGTAAAGGCCTGCGAGCCGGGGATCGGCTGTGTGTGTACCTTACGAATTCGGTGCTGATGATCGATATTTATCTCGCTTGCGTGAAGCTCGGTGTCATCTTCGTTCCCATCAACATCCTCTATAGAGACAGGGAGATGACGCACATCCTGGCTGACGCCGAGCCGCGCGCGC
>JAUZEU010000112.1 GCA_030838885.1 Bryobacterales bacterium
AAAGCACCTACCAATCCATGTTCAACGTCTACCCGGCGGTTCTTGATTCGAAGCAAATACCGTCGGTTGGCTATACATCCAAAGCGTGGTCGGGAAAATGGGAGATCGCATCCCGGCAGAACGGCGACTCGTGGACGATTGAAGCACGGGCTCCGATTTCGGCTTTTGGAGTGGATCGTCTGGCCGATGCTACCGTCTGGGGAGCCCTGTTTACCACTGATGTGCTGAGCGAGCCTGACAAATTCCGGGCCTGGGCGCCCGGCGGAGCGTTCGCCGACATTCCGCGCCACGGTCTGATCGAGTTTACCGGCTCCGGGGCGGCATTCCAGTTATTAAATCTCGGTTCGATTTCTGCGGGTTCGCCAACGATCGAGGCCGCGGTAGTGGGTGCGCTCAACGCGCCGGCAACCGTTCGCGTGGTTACCCGATTCGGATCCGGTATCACTCCCGGCGCGAGCGATCTGGTCGATTCGAGAGATGTTGCCGTGAGTTCAGGCGCGCGACAGACTTATAAGTGGTCTCCGGACCTGCGGCAGGCCGGCCTGAAATCCGGTTTCGGCGAAGTCACGGCAACGGGTAACGGGAAAATGCTCTATCACCAGGTGTTCCCGTTTGTGGTGGACGGATCGGTGGTGCAACCGCCGGCGACGATTGTTTCGACCCCTTATAAACAGCCATTCGGCCTGACCGCATCGTATGCGCCATTGTCGAAAAAGCTGGTTGTCAGAGTCGATCGCTATTACATGCAGTCCAGGGCTTCGGTGGCCGGAGGGCAGGTAGAACTCGTCGATCCGGCTACCGGCCGAAGCGTCGCGAAGAGCGCGATCGCCGATTTCAACCGCGACTACTCCGATTTCGCGCTTGACCTGAAAGATCTGGCCGTTCCTGTTGAAACGGAAAGCGATTGGGCGAGTCTGAAGCTCCGAGGATCCCCGGGGAACACAAGGGGCGCACCTGTTTCGGGCCAGGCTGCAGACTATGAGATCAGGGCCGTTCTGACAGGGCGGCGCGGTGAACAACTAGCCTCTACGGCGGTTCCGGTCAAGCTTCAGGGGTACCAGTTTTCCTGGCTTCCCAATGAGATTGGAATCTCAGACAAGGTGATCGCGCCGTGGACCCCGCTTCAGTGGCAGAACGGAACTGTTTCACTTTGGAACAAGACATATTCCATGAACGGGGCTGGCATCGCCACCCGGATCGTGAACTCGGGTTCGCCTCAACTGTCCGGCCCGATGACGCTGGAAGCCGTTATAGACGGGCGCACGGTGGCCCTCGCCAGCCAGAGTCCCGCAGTATTTACCCAGACTCCGGCGGCTATCGATCTTGCGGGCGAAGCACGAGCGCCGAATCTGACGGTGAACACCAAAACCCGCGTAGAATTCGATGGCTTCGTGTGGAACTCCATGACTGTACAGCCGACCAGGGCAAATGTTGGACGGTTGTCTTTGACAGTCACGATGCCGGCTTCCGAAGGCGCCTTCATGGTGACCACCAGCGGAGGATGGTCATCGTATTTCGGCGACACGCCTCAAAAGTGGGATTCGCGGGAGAGTTCGCTGCCCTCGATTACCGGAAACTTCGTGCCATATGTTTTCCTCACGGATTCCGAGCGCGGGTTTTCCTTTTTCGCGGACAATGAAAAGGGCTGGAAGCTCGACCCCGCACTACCTACGCAGGAACTGCGCCGCCATGATGGCCTGGTGACTCTGGCGGTGCACTTCATCAACAAGCCGGGACCGATAGAACGTCCGCTGACGATTCGGTATGGCTGGATGGTGACGCCCCAAAAGCCGCAGCCGGCCCGCTGGCGAGGTTATCTAATCGACAACAGGAAATACTTTCCACAGGCAACGCCGGTGTTCTGGAATGAGGCGGACTGGGACGTAAGCTGGCCCTACTACTCAAGCCCCTTCCCTCATAGCTACGATAAATCCAGAACCCTGCTGAACGGCACCAACAGCCGTGGCGTAACAGGGTGCGTTGGCAACATCGCCCATGCGATTGCGCGTTACTCCGATTACAAGGGCCGCCGCTTCGACGCGCTCGCGGCCGATTGGGGCATTACCCCTGGCGACACCGGCAACGGAGATGTTGCGCGGAGCCGTGGCCCCAACGATTTTGATCTCTTCCACTTCGATCGGTGGTCGAAGCTGTCCGGGCTGGGGTGCATTTACTTTGACGAGAACTATCTGGCGGAGGACCGGAATTACCTCACCGGAGGAGCGTATCTGCTTCCCGACGGCAAGGTGCAACCTGGCTACGACTATCTGGGCCTGCGTGAATATAACAAGCGGTTGCGCTACATGTTCAACGAGAATGGCAAGCCGACGCCCAATCTTTGGGAACATACCACGGGCGGGCACCCTGTTTACGCCTGGATGCCTGACGTTTCCATGGAAGGCGAAAACATAGAGCCGACCGATCTTACGAGCGACTACCTGGAAATGCTGCCGTCATCGCGGCTGCGGAGCATCGGGATGGGCCGTAATTTGGGGTCGGCGCCGTTTGTCATGTGTCAGGCGAATCGACACGGGAAGGGGGAAATCTCTAAGATCCTGGTTCATCAGTTTGTCGGGTGGGTGCTCGCCCACGATGTTCTGCCCGAAGGCCCCGCGCTGTGGCCTGTGCTCGCTTCCGAGTTGGAACTCTGGCGGGAGGACGTCCGCTTCATCCCCTGGTGGGGCAGCAAAACCGGAATCGAATCGAATACGCCTGGCGTGATTGTCTCGGCGCACTCCAGACCGGGCAACCCGGTGCTATGGATTATCAACACAAGCCGGGAAGACAAGATTGCCAAAATCCAGATCGACCCACAGAAGATCGGGCTCGACCCCGCCGCCACAACTCTCGCTTATGACGCCGAGGATAAGAGCCGCTACCCGATGAGTGGGGGTGTGCTTACCGTTGCCGTTCCAAAACGAATGTGGCGAGCGGTTCGCCTTAGCCAGCCGCGGCTCCTGGGACGGAACGTGGATTTCGTGGCGGACTTCGAACATGAGGTGGCAGCAAACGAAGCGTTCGGCGGGCGGTACGCGCTGGGTGCGTCCCTGCCCCTGCCGGTTAAAGGCGGAAAGGATGGCAAGGGCGTATCGCTGGATGAGGGTCTGGTTTTCGCTGCGCGCCATCATATCTCCGGCGAGAGCGGAACCATTTCCTTTGATGCGCGCTCGAAAGGTGCAGGGGACGGCGCACTGGTTGCCTGGGGCGGCCTCGAACTCAGAGTCTCCGGGGGCAAACTGTTGCTCAAAGGTGAGCCTCTCGGCGTCCTGGCGCTCGTGTCCCCCGCCACTATCGGCGACCGTTCCTGGCATTCTGTCACCATTGTCTGGAACGATCGGGACGTCCGCGTTTCAGTGGACGGCGCCCCCGCCATTTCAACCCCTCTGAACAAGCCATTAGTGATACCCGGAATGGGCCGCGGCGAAGACATCCGTGATGAGCAACGGCATGTCGAGCCCGGCGTCGTTACCTTTGGACCCGTCCATGCCATCATCGACAACCTGCGCATGGGCGCTTCGACGGACCCGAACTCCAGCGCCGCTCCGCTGAGCGCTCACCGTTCCGAAGCGAGCCGTGTCAACAACCGTGTGTCAGAACTGTCGAACCAGGTAAGGAAGAGCAACACGTCGCCGTTGCGGTAGGCAGCAGTGATTTCCGAATCACTTCGTTTGGCATCGGCAATCGCCAACACCTGGAACGCGTCCGGGTAGAGCGAACGAACCGCTCGCGTGGTGGGCGAGTCGCCGTTGCGCAGCGCACCGTACGGAGCGCTGAAACCGTAGTAGAGAATGTCGTTATGCTCCGGAATGAGAAGGACATCGGGCCGCAGTTGGGCTACCCGGCGTAAACGAAACGGCTCCGCGGGCCAGCGTGGTCCGCCGTTTGAGTCGATGTAGAACAGTGTCGCGCCCCAGCGCTTCCGGGCGTAGTCGATCTTGTCGATCAGCAGCCGTTCGTAGTCCCACACTTGTTCCTGCGTGGCTTCGCCGTTCGGGTTGAATGTAAGCTGCTGTGGTCGGATAGTGACTCCCACCGAAAGTCCGGCCGCCCGGAAGCGGCGAAAGAACTCGTCCACCACGTTCGCTGTCTCCGGTGCAAGGCGCGTCGCGAGGCGCGGATCGCCAATATAGGTGACCTTATGTGGAAACTCCTCGCCTTCCAGATCCCAGACGATCATTCCCTGCGATCCCGTCTCCCGCAGAATTCTTATGCTTCGGTCCGCATACCCCAGCATCGCTTTGCCAAACTTCTCAATGCCTGCCGCGCCCCTCACGTCCAGTTCTTTGTCGTTGAACCAGCCCCTCGGATTTCCGGCAGAGACGTGGGCGTCGGAGGCAAGGAACAGAGCACCGATGGGGCGGCGGTCGGTCCACTTAAGCGGGCGCCACGCCGTCCAAAGCACACCCAGGCCGGCGTACAGGCAAAGGGCAGCCACGGCCATGGCTGTCAGAGTTAGAACACGCTTACCGCTTTTCGCTGGTTTCAACCTGTAGGCCTGACGCGACTCTAAGGCTTATCGAGCTTTACGGCAGTGCCATAACAAAGCACTTCCGTCACGCCCTGCATCACCTCAGTCGCGTCATACCGCACTCCAACCACCGCATCCGCACCCAACTCCGCCGCATGCCCCAGCATGCGGGTATAGGCGTCTTCCCTGGTCCTCTCGCAAAGATTCGTAAACAGAGTGATGTCCCCGCCCACCATCGTCTGCAAACTGGCCCCAATGGTGCCAAACACAGACCGCGAGCGCACCACAATGCCTTTCACGATCCCCAGGCCCCGTGTGACCCGAAAGCCGGGGACCTCAAATGTGCTGCTCGTCATTTCATGCGGAATCATATTTTGCTCCGGTACGCCTCATCGAGTATTTCCACCACGTGCGCCACACGCTCCCCGTGCCCCCACTTTCTGACGCCCGCCTGCAGCTGGATCATGCAGCCTGGGTTCGATGTAGTGATGATCTCCGCTTTTGTCAGGTTCACATTGCCCATCTTCTTCTCAAGAATGTCCATGGACAGCGCTGTATGCAACACGTTATAGATGCCCGCACTGCCACAGCAAATATCGGACAGCGGCATCTCACGGAACTTCAGGCCGGGCACTGCTTTCAGCAACTCTCGCGGCGCTTTGCGGATCTTCTGCCCATGCGCAAGGTGGCATGAATCCTGATACGTAACCGTCGCGTCGATTGTTCCCAGCTCGCGATTGAGTTCGATCGACCCCAGGAACTCGGTCACATCCTTCATGAGCGATTTAAACGTCCGCGCCCGCTCCGCATAGACAGGGTCATGCTCCAGGAGTTCGTCATACTCTTTCAGCGTCGAACCGCAGCCGGCCGCGTTTGTGATGATTGCGTCGAAGCCGCCATCCACTACAGCGTCGATGTTGCGCCGCGCCAGCTTCCTGGCTTCATCGCGAATACCGGCGTGAACGTGCAACGCGCCACAACACGTCTGATTCACGGGAATCACCACTTCACAACCGTTCTTCTGCAACACGCGAACAGTAGCTTCGTTCAGCCGAGCAAACGAGATGTTCGCGATGCATCCGGCCATGAAAGCTACCCGGTACTTCCGCTTCCCTTCCGCCGGAAAGGTCTTGCCGATCTCCCTGAAAAAGAACGGAATTTCGGCGGCAGGTGCAAGGGCCTCGCGCGCCCCCAGCGGACCCAGCAATGCCGCAATGCCGCTCGCCCGGACCAGCCGCTGCAAGCCGCTGACCTGATACATCCAGAGCGACGCACCCGCAGCCGTCAGCAATGCCGGCGAAGGCAGCAGCTTTTTGAAGACAAAGTTCCGCACGGTTCGCGCCAGCCAGCCGCGTTCCGTGGTTGTCTCTATTTCCGAACGCGCAGCCTCAATCAGCCGACCGTACTGCACGCCCGAAGGGCATGCGCTTTCGCACCCGCGGCACGCGAGGCAAAGATCAATATGTTCTTTGTAGCTTTCCGTGATGGGCGCGCCGTTTGCCACCTGCACCATCTGGTAGATGCGGCCGCGCGGGGAATCCATCTCCACACCCAGTT
Source organism: Bryobacterales bacterium (assembly GCA_030838885.1). Taxonomy (GTDB): domain Bacteria; phylum Acidobacteriota; class Terriglobia; order Bryobacterales; family Bryobacteraceae; genus BOG-234. The sequence goes on from JAUZEU010000112.1 coordinate 6,026, forward strand.
CGCGGTAGGTGGGGCAGGCATTCAGACAGAGACCGCAATGAACGCAGCGATCAAGGTCGACCTGCTGCGGCTTATCGAAATTGATTTCAGAGGTGACCATTGTATTGTTCTAGATAACTCCATACAGACGCCCGGCATTCAGCAGACCTTCGGGATCGAACATCTGTTTCACCTTTTTCATGATGGTCAGATCGGCACCCGGCTCTGGCCAGAGCGTCAACTGCCGCTTTGCCGCCTCGCCGGAGAACTCGATTACACCCTTCCACCCACGCTTCACAGCAGCAGTCAAATAGCGTGTGGCGGTGTCGGGACGGCTGAACCAGGCGCGAACGATGCCGGAAGCCGCATGTGCATGACCGGCTCCTTCCACGGCTCCCAGCGCGGCGCTGCACTCCGAGAGCGTCGTGGAAACCCGCACCACTGCGCCCTCTTTGAACTTCTCGAGATGCCGGGGCGTAACCTGGCGCAGCGCACCCCAGAATCGCTGCTCTTCTTCGGGCGGGAGGGCGCGCATCTGGCCCAGTTTCTGTGCCTCGCGATGGGAACGTTCGATCACTGCTTCATTACCGGCAAACTGCAGGGCCAAAACAAATCCCTTGAAATTCAGTTGTGCCGAGAGCACCGGATTGATGATGTCCACCGCTGCCGGGTTCAGAAATCCGCGAATGGCGGCGGCCCGAGCATCCATTGCAGTTTTGAGATCGTCGAAACTGAACAGGACCGTTCGGGAAGCGGCAGGAATTGGAATCAGCTTAAAGTTTACTGATGCAATCGCCGCAAGCGTACCGAACGAACCGATCATCAGTTTCGCCATGTCAAGCCCGGCCACATTCTTTACCACCATGCCGCCGGACTGCACCAGCTTGCCATCCATTGTGGCGAATTTCATTCCGATAACGAGATCGCGGGCAGTGCCGTACAGCCTGCGTCGCGATCCGCTGATATTGGAGGCGATCATGCCGCCGACCGTACCTTCGTCGGACCATGCGCCATCCAGCGGCACCATCTGGCCGTGGCGCGCCAGTTCACGGCTTAATTCTGCGAAAGGCAGACCAGCTTCAACACTGATGGTCAGGTCGCGAGGTTCATACTGCACGATGCGGTTCAGGCGGGAAGTACTGATCTGCAGAGCTGGTGACGCCGGGATACCGGCCATCAGCCGTTTTGTATTGGCACCGAAGAGTTCAATACTGCGTTTCGAGCGCGCCGCAGCGGCGAGGTGGTCGCGCAGTTCTTCCGGCGTTGTCGGTTGAAGGATTTCGGGCAAACCTCTACTTTATATCGTGCGGGTATACACTGAACGTCCTTGCTTAGGAAAACGGAGAGCCCCACGGGTCCGCGGCGCTCTCCGCTCTTACGAACTACCCTACAGACTACTTTTCCTGGCCAGACGTGATCGGCAGAATGCTGGAGCTGATCTTGCCCCAGGCATGCACGCTTTTCAGTACGTAGCCCTGGTCATTGCGTGCGAAGCTGACGCCCGCCTTATCGGCAATGCTGTCAGGGCCGGCCGAACTCAGCAGAATTGCGCTGCCGCCGCTCCCTTTGATCACGATAATGCCGGAGTTCTCTTCCAGGACGACATAATCGCCCGCGGGGAGAGTGGTCTTGCCTGCCTTGAAAGCAAACGGGACACTGATGTGAATCGGGTCCATCTCTGCGCCAAATGCAGGAACAACTGCGGTTGCAACAGCGATTGCGGAGAAAGCGAGAAGCGTACGAAGTTTATTGGTCATGAGTATTTTCCTTTTTTTTTGTCAGGTGCGCACGGCGGATCTGTCCGCTTACGCACGGGTGGATTTGAGTGGTTCACCGTAACGCATGGAGCACTGCGTCCCGCCGCTAAAAGCGAGGCCCCAATGCGTGTGATCTACTATTCCCGCCAAAACAGACGCGTGGCCTGCGGCCCGTCAGGGCGAGATATCCAAACGTGGGATCGATTGTTCTCTTCCGCGCGACGGCGAAGAGTCAGACTATTGACAGCGGTTAACGAATAACGAAAACAGTGTCACCTGAGACTGGGCAGGGTAAGACTGGCAGGGGCAGCGCAGCAACTGTGTGTCTCTGTCATTCATGATTGAAGTATAGCGGCTGACGGGTAAGAAGACCAATCAGAAGTTTCTATATTCGCGATTTTGTCACGGGCTAACTTGAAGATTAAGAACGTGTTAACTCGTAACCATTTTGCAACCCCTGTCCGGTGATAGGCTTTTAGCATGTTCCAGGCTCAGCGTTCACCACAGGTTCACGATGTGGTTGTCATCGGCTCCGGCGCGGGTGGCGGCACCACAGTCAAAGTCCTGACCGACTTAGGCATAAACGTCACGCTCATCGAAGCCGGCCCCATGCTCAATCCTGCGAAGGATTTCAAAGAGCACATGTGGCCCTGGGAAGTCGATCATCGAGGCGTTGGACCTAATGCGGAAAACTACTTCGGCAAAGACATTTATCCTTTCGGATACTTTCTCGCCCCCAACGGCTACTGGAACATCCCCGGCGAGCCGTTCACCATCGCGCAGGGCAGTGACTTCAAGTGGTTTCGATCCCGCATCCTGGGTGGTCGCACCAACCACTACGGCCGCATCTCGCTGCGCTTCGCGGATTATGATTTCAAGCCGTATCAGTTCGATGGCCTGGGAACTGACTGGCCGCTCACTTACGAGGACATGTCGCCTTATTATGACAAGGCTGAAGAATTCATCGGAGTAACCGGCACCCGGGAAGGCATCCGCTCTGCGCCCGATGGAAAGTTCCTGCCGCCCGTGCCGCCGCGGGTTCACGAAACGCTGATTATGCACGCAGGCAAGAAATTGAACATCCCCGTAATTCCTTCGCGCATGGCGATGTTAACCAAGCCACTGAACGGGCGCGCTGCCTGCCACTACTGTGGGCAGTGCGGGCGTGGTTGCCGTACAGCCTCCGCCTTTACTTCGAGCCAGGCGATGATCTTTCCGGCGATGAAAACCGGCCACCTGAACATCATCAGCAACGCTATGGCGCGTGAGCTTCTGGTAGACGATCAGGGCAGGGTCAAGTCCGTTTCCTATGTCGACAAGGCGACCCGCACAGAAAAGCAGATCCGCTGCCGCGCGGTAGTAGTGGCCGCAAGTGCCTGCGAGTCCGCGCGGCTGCTGCTCAATTCGAAATCAACGAAGTTCCCCGGCGGCATCGCGAACAGTTCCGGGCAGGTGGGCCGCAATCTGACGGACACAGTTGGTTACGCGGTCAGCGGCTCCATCCCTGCTCTGGAAGGTATGCCGCGCCACAACTGCGATGGCATCGGCGGCATGCACGTCTACACACCCTGGTGGGAACTCGACAAGAAGAACAAGGATTTCCCCCGCGGCTATCACATCGAAATCGGCGGCGGTTTTGGCATGCCCCAGATTGGCTCCTTCCGCGCCGAGGCCAACAGGGTCGAGGGCTACGGGTCCAAGCTGAAGGACGATATTCGCCAGTACTACGGCAGCTCTGTCAGCTTTGCCGGCCGCGGCGAAATGATTCCCAACGAGTACTCGTATTGCGAGATCGACCCCGTCCAGGTGGATCAGTGGGGCATTCCGGTGCTCCGCTTCAGTTTCCGCTGGAGCGACCACGAAATCAACATGGTGAAGCATATGAACCGAACCTTCACCGACCTCATCTCAGCTATGGGCGGGCGCGTCACCAGCAAGGAATTCCCTGAAAAGGCCGCCAGCGCGGTGTCGGTTGGAGGCGAGATCATCCATGAGGCTGGCACCGTGCGCATGGGCGACAATCCAAAGACGAGTGTGCTGAACAAGTGGTCTCAGGCCCATGAAGTGGATAATCTTTTTGTGGCGGACGCCGCCCCGTTCAATGGCAATCCGGACAAGAACGTGACGCTGACAATCGTCGCCAACGGATGGCGCGCAGCCGAGCATCTGGCCGATGAAATGAAGAAAGGGAATATCTAAATGGAAAACGAAGCCGATGTAAGCCGCCGCGATCTGTTTCGCATTCTCGGCACATCTATGGTGCTGACCGGCGCGGGGTCAGGCGTTCTCTCCCCTGCCCTTGCGCAGCACGTTCATGTAGCTTTGGCCGAGGCGAAATCTCTCAGCGGCGGACCCAACTACCAGCCGAAGTGCTTCAATAAACACAATTTCCAGACCCTGAA
>JAUZEU010000119.1 GCA_030838885.1 Bryobacterales bacterium
GCTGGTGATGGAAGTGATTCAGAGCGAGCCGTTCCGGATGCGAAAGGCGGAGGTGGAGACAAATGCCAGGTAAAGCCATTGACCGAAGAGCACTGTTGAGAGGCATGGGGACGGCGCTGGCGCTGCCTTTGCTGGATGCGATGGTGCCCGCGTTCTCGCGCGCGGCGACCACTGCTTCGCCTTGCCGTGCGGCGTTCCTCTATGTTCCGAACGGCATCATTATGGACGAGTGGATGCCATCGGGAATGGGGGTGGGAAGTGCTGCATTGCCTGAGCAACTGCCGCGCGTTTCACAGGCCCTGCTGCCTTTCCGGAATGACGTGATGATGCTGGCCGGATTGACGCAGAATGGCGGCCGGGCGCTGGGGGATGGTCCGGGCGACCACGGGCGCGCGGGGGCGAATTATCTCACCTGCGTGCATCCGAAAAAGACGAATGGCAGGGATCTGCAGGCCGGGGTGTCGGTGGATCAGATAGCGGCCAGGCGGTTGGAAGGCAAAACTCGTTTCGCTTCTCTGGAGTTGGGCTGCGAAGAAGGGGTGCAGGGCGGGAGTTGTGATAACGGGTATAGCTGCGCTTACAGCAACAGCATTTCCTGGCGCACGCCGGGTGCGCCGAATCCGGCGGAGATCCGCCCGCGCGCGGTGTTCGACAGGTTGTTTGCCGCACAGGATACGGAGCGGGAAGTCCGGTATCAGAAGAGCATTCTGGATGTGGTCACCGGCGACGCGAAGCGATTGAGTTCCACGCTGGGCGGGGCGGATAAACGGAAGCTGGATGAGTATCTGGGGTCCGTGCGCGATGTGGAGAAACGCATCGAGAGTGCCGAGCGGGGTGGCGCGCGGGTGAAGCCTGGCATGGAGGCGCCGCCTTCGAGTATCCCGACAGAGTTCTCAGAGCATGCGCGGATCATGTTCGATCTGATGGTTCTGGCGTTTCGCACGGACGCGACTCGGGTGGCGACGGTGCTGCTGGCGCTGGAGCAGAGTCCACGGGCATATCCGGAGATCGGGATCCCGGAAGCGCATCATGGCCTGACCCATCATCAGGGCGACAAAGAGAAGATTGAAAAGGTCACAAAGATCAACTGCTTCCACACGAAGCAACTGGCGTATGTGCTGGAGAAGCTGAAGGCTACTCCGGACGGTGATGGCAGTTTGCTGGATCACATGATGCTGACGTACGGGAGTGGCTTCAGTGATGGCAATGCGCATGACCACGCGAATCTGCCGGTCGTGCTGGCGGGGAAGGCTTGCGGGAGAGTGCGGCCGGGGCGGTTTGTGCAGTATCCGAAGGAGACGCCCATGGCAAACCTGTTTGTGGCAATGATGGACCGGATGGGCGTGCCTGTGGAATCGCTCGGCGATAGTAATGGAGAGCTGGGGTATCTATCTGACCTTTCGTAAGCGTTTTTTGACCGCTCTTTCTATGAGCGCGGCCGCCCTGAGTGCAGCGGAGTTTCCACAGGCTGAAATTTCTAACGGCCTGATTCAGGCGAAGCTGTATTTGCCGGATGCAGAGAAGGGTTATTACCGGGCAACACGGTTTGACTGGTCGGGACAGATGCCGAGCCTGAAATATAAGGGCCACGAATTCTTTGGGGTTTGGAATGAACGCCCCTACGACCCGAAGCTGCACGACGCGATCACGGGACCGGTGGAGGAATTCAGCGATATAGAAGCTCCCGGATATGCCGAAGCGCCTGTTGGCGGGATTTTCATCAAGATTGGCGTTGGCGTGTTGCGCAAGCCGCTGGAGAAAGCTTACGACCACTTCAAGACCTACGAGATTGTGGATGCGGGTAAGTGGACGGTGAAGCCTAAGGGCGATTCTGTCGAGTTCACGCAGGTGGTGAACGATCCGCAATCGGGTTATGGCTACGAGTACACCAAGTTGGTGCGGCTGGTGAAGGGCAAGCCGGAACTCGCGCTGGAGCATCGTCTGAAGAACACGGGCTCGAAGGCGATTGCGACAGAGGCTTACGACCACGATTTCTACATGCTGGACAGCCAGCCAAGCGGGCCGGACTTTGTGGTTAAGTTTCCGTTTGAAGTGAAGGCGACGGGCACGTGGACCCCCGGTTTGGTGGAATTGCGCGGCAAGGAACTGGCGTATCAGAGAGAGTTGCAGCGTCGCGAGTCAGCGTATAACAGTCTGACCGGGTTTGGCTCGGATGTGAAGGATTATGACATTCGGGTGGAAAATGTGCGGACCGGGGCGGGTGTGCGGCAGACTTCTGACAGGCCGCTGTCGAGAATGGTTTATTGGTCGATCCGGCCTACGGTTTGTCCGGAGGCTTATGTGCGGGTGGAAGCGGCTCCGGGTAAGGAGTTCAGCTGGCGGATTTCTTACGAATTTTACACCACCAGGTAGGGCTGGCCTTCAAATCAGATCTGAACTGTCAGGGAGAGAATCAGGCCGGAGTGTTACTTAGCCCGGCCTGGTCCTCCAGCGAATCGATTCTGGGCTACTTCAGCCTGAAGTTGACTTCGATCATGGCCCTTACGGAGACCGGTTCGCCGTCCTTCGTGCCGGGCTGAAACTTCCACTGCCCGACGGCTTCTACGGCTTTGACGCCGAGACTGGCATCCGGAGTTGTAGTCACGTTTATGTCGTGGGCGAGGCCGTCCGGGCGGATTACCACGCTCAGCAACACAGTTCCTTCGATCTTCGCGTCGCGGGCGTCATCGGGGTATTGCGGATCTACTTTTTGCAGAACGCGCGGCGATGTGATGCCCTCTGCCATTTCGTAGACTCTTTCATTCGCCGAAGTCTGAGGCGGTTGGGCATAGACCAGGCCTATCACTAAGAACATCGCGGCAGACGCGATGGCTGTGCGGCTAAGCGCAGCGGTGGAGGTGGTGCGCGGCAGGGTCATATCGAGCAGGCGCGCGATTCTGGATTTGAGCGTTTGGTGAGTGAGCATATGGCATCCGATCAGTGAGGTTGAGGTGAGTTGTCGTGCAGTTGCGACCAGCGCTTCGGCGTAAGTGGCCGGTTCGAAGCCGGTGGAGAGAACAGCGTCATCACATGCCGCTTCCTGCTCATCGCGCATTTGGCGCGCGAGAGCCCAGGCGAGCGGGTGAAACCAGTAGATAGCGCAAACAAAGTGGGCGAGTAGACTCGTCAGCAGGTCTTTGCGCTCCATGTGGGCAAGTTCGTGACCAAGCGCGGCCGTTCGCTGCTGCAGCGGCCACGATGTGGAGGAGTGGGGCAACAGGATGGCAGTGTCGAACAGTCCACAGATTAACGGGGCAGAGACGTCGGCGAAATAAACCGGGCCGTTGTCGGTGGTGCGCTCGGCCGTTTCCCGCAGTTGCGAGATGCGGTAATAGCCTGCAGCCAGACGCGTAAGCAGGGCCAACATGCCCAACGCCCAAACCGTCAGCACGATGGTGGCGAGCGGGAAGGTGCGCGGCGCGGAGCCTGCGACGGCGTTGGCGGACGCAATGAATACGGGTGGCAAGTGAACAGGGATTGCTTTGGGCGCCAACGCCACGATTGCGGGAAACACCAGCGCGCCGCTCAGCCCAATGGCGCAGACAAGGTGGCGCAGAGCTGCTGTTTTGCGCCGCATCAGGCGCACGCAACAGAGGGCGAGCGCAAACAGCAGGGTGACTTTGACGAGCAGAATCAGGACTGTCATGAGGCTTTCTCC
>JAUZEU010000127.1 GCA_030838885.1 Bryobacterales bacterium
CCGCCGCGACGGCTGATAAACGATCGGGTGCCCGACGCCTATAACGAATGAGTCGCCCGAGTCCAGAACCGGTGCCCAAAACTTTTGAAAAGCTTCCTCTCGTGGATCGGTGCTCCAGCGGGCGAAACCTACGGCTGCCAGGACCGCCAGGCCAAGACAGCCAAGGGCAACGGCGAGACCTTTGAAAGGGCGGCTAACCGGTTTCGCCGCAGTATCGATAACGGGAGCAATCTCAGGGACCGAAGGCGTCGCGACCTCGGCCGGGGGCACCGGTCCGGCCGTTTCGACAGGTGCCGAACTTTGCTTTACCGCGGCTGCATACCGGAAATCGGGCGCATAAGAACCGGAGGGAAGCTCTATGAGGATGGCAGCCGCCGTCCCTTCGGGAGTGACATAGTATTGCGCCAGCCTCTTTCGGACCTCGCGCGCACCCACGCGAACGATCGTGTCTTCCCCCAAACCGCTGTCCGGTCTGCGGCCAAATACTTCGATGGCGATCGCGCGCTCCTTTAAGGACCCCGCGTCACCCGCCAATGATTTCTCGCAAACGAACTCGAGAAACTGCTGGCATCGCTTGCTTCCGTGAAAGGCGGGGCTTGCAAGAAGGGCCCTTAGCTGGCCTACAATCTCATCGGCCCTGGGCGCACTCGGATCGCGGGCGAGTCCCGCCTCGTCGGCATGCGTGGCCGTTCTGCTCATTCAATACCCCCCGGACGCTGCGACCATTCTGCTATGTCGCGATACAGAACGCAAGCGTTGTCGGGCTATGTGATTGATTCTATTGCTTTTTACACCGTAAAAACACCGTGTAACCCGTTGAGTCCGGGGTAGCAAAGGGTATATCGTCAGCGTAATTTCGAAATCGTATCGAAACAATTCAGAGGTCGCACCAGGGTGTGCAGAAAAAGAGGACAGAACCTAATGTATCGTTCTTCCGCCCGGCAGATAGCAACACTTGCTGTAGCCGCGCTCGTTATTACGTGTTCCGCCTCCGCTCAAAATGCCAACGGTATTCTTGACGGACGCATCATCGATTCTTCCGGTTCCGCAGTCCCCGCAGCCAAAGTCACAGTAGAGAATCAAGGCACGGGAGTACGTCAGAATTTTACAACCAATTCAGAGGGAAGGTTCTACCAGGCGCAGGTGCTCATCGGCGAGTACCGGGTGATCGTGGAAAAGGCCGGCTTTCAAAAGTACGTACAAAACAACATCCGGGTGAACGTGGCCCAAACTGTCTCGCTTGAGGTTGTCCTCAAGATCGGTGACGTTTCTACGTCTATTGAAATCAGTGCCAGTTCGGCGCAATTAACGACGGAGTCGTCGAGCGTGTCGACGGTTGTAGGAAGTAAAGCCATTCTGGACCTTCCTTCATCCGGCCGCAATCCGTTCACGCTCGCGACGCTGGCGCCCGGCGTGATTCCGGGTGGAGGAACAACTCCCTGGATCAGCGGTGGCCGCAACGCTTCGAGTGAGATTACCGTAGATGGAACTTCGGTAATCGTCCCGGAGAACAACGTCAGTATCAACGACCTCGGTTATACGCCGATTCAGGACAGCGTCGAAGAGTTCTCCATCATCACGAACGCCCTGTCGGCAGAGTACGGCCGCACCGGTGGCGGCGTGATTAACGTTGCAACGCGCTCGGGCTCGAAGGCGCTGCACATTTCCGCCTACGAGTTCCTGCAGAACAGCAAACTCAATACGAACACCTGGACTAACAATAAGAACGGCGCTAAGCTGGCGGCGCTGCAGCAGAATCAGTTCGGCGGCACAGCCGGTGGCCCTGTCTTCATTCCCCATGTGTACGATGGCCGCAACAAGACGTTTTTCTTTTTCAGCGAACAGATCACGTATCAGCGCAAAGGCGCAAGTGCTGCAAACAGCACGGCTACCGTGCCCATTGACGCATGGAAGAATGGCGATTTTTCAACACTTAAGAACGGCAACGGCCAGGCGGTAACTATTTATGACCCCATGAATCTGGACGCCAACGGGCAGCGTATTGCGTTTCCGGGGAACATTATTCCGCCCACGCGCATCGATCCGGTTTCAGTAAGCCTGATGAGATACTTCCCGAAGCCAAACAATACGAACGTCACTAACGCGTATACGTTCCAGAACAACTTTTTTACACAGGGAAAGAGCCCGTTCGACGATCTGCACTACGATTCGCGCGTCGATCACAATTTTTCTCAGAAGCTGCGTATGTTCGCGCGTGGGTCGTATGAGAACGGATTGAGCCCCGACTTCAACGGTTACGCCAATGTGGGGAGCTCGCTCGGCTCCGGCCCCAGCGGAACGCTGAATACCAACATCGCCTCAAACTTTATTTACACGATGAATCCGACAACGATTCTAAATCTCAACCTGGGCTACCAGCGGAAGGATAACTTCCACACGCCGTTCTCTCAAGGCACCTGTCCTTCCACCCTCGGGCTGCCTGCAGCTCTCGATACGGTGGTGCAGAACTGTGAATTTCCTCAGGTCTCGTTCACCGGAAATACGAATATCTCCAATCTGGGCCAGGCTTCGTTCACGACTCTTAAGTTCATCCCGTATACCTACACGGCTCACGGAGATGTCACCAAGGTTTTTGCGAAGCACACGGTCAAAGCGGGTTATGAGTTCCGCAAGCTGTTTATCAATTTCCGCCAGCTGGGCAGCCCGGATGGATCGTATGCCTATAGCGCCGGTTACACCCAACAATCGGTGAATGCGGCAGCGGTGGCTACACAGGGCAACGGTTTCGCGACGTTCCTGCTCGGTTTGCCGAATAACTTCAGCCTGCCCTTTACCTTCGACGCAGCTTCGTCGAGCAGTTACCACGGTATCTATGCTCAGGATGACTGGAAGGTAACCTCGAAGCTGACACTTAACCTGGGCCTCCGCTGGGACGTCGACGTTCCCCACACGGAGCGCTACAACCGATACAGTTATTGGGACATCAATGCTCCCTCGCCACTGCAGGGCAAGGTTGCCGCGAGCGCCGACTGTCCAAACTGCGGAAATCTGAAGGGCGTCATGAAGTTCGTCGGCCCGAATTCCACCTACGGCCGCCGTCAGGCGCCCACGGATCTGAATAACTTCGGCCCGCGTATTGGATTTGCCTATCATTTCCTGCCGAAGACTGTGTTCCGGGGCGCTTATGGAATCCTGTACTCCGGTTCCGTTCTGCAGGCTGCGGGAACGTCCGGAAGTTCCGGTACGGAAGGCTATCAGTCCAATACGCCTTTCAACGCCACCTTCGACAGCGGTAAGACCTTCGTCAGCCAGTTTCCGCTTCACAATCCTTTCCCGCAGGGCTACGTCTTTCCCGTTGGAAACGTCCCCGGCCCGTTCACCGGCGCTCTGACAGATGTCGGTAACGGTATCGGTGATAGCTACTTCAACGACTATCGGAATCCGGTTGTGCAGGAGTGGAATGCCACCGTGCAGCAGGAACTCAAGGGATGGATCCTGGAAGTGGGTTATCTGGGCAGCAAGGGCCAGCACCTGATTGATGGAGAGAGCGGCGGCGCCACACTGAATCAGTTGCCGACGTCGGCGTTCGCTCTTGGTACCGCGCTTGAAACGCAGGTGCCGAATCCGTTCTACGGCATCATCACGACACCGGGTTCTTCTCTCGCCCAGCCCACTGTAACGCGCAGACAGCTGCTTACTGCGTTCCCGCAATACACATCGGTGAATGCTTACCGCAAGCCGGGTGGGAACTCGAATTATGAGTCGTTCACGCTTTCGGCCAACAAGCGATTCTCGAAGGGGCTTCAGGCCCAGGTGAGTTTCACCGGCGGCAAGCTCCTCGACGACGTTTCGCAGACAGTCGGCTTCCTCGGTAATGCCGGTGCAAAGCAGGATTATTACTGTAAGAAATGCGAGAAGTCGATTTCGGCACAGGACGTAAGCCGCCGGCTGGTGGCGAACTTCAACTACGAGCTTCCGTTGGGGCGCAACAAATCTTATCTGAGCTCTCTCCCGAAGCCGGTGGATTTCGTTCTCGGCGGCTGGCAAATAAACGGGATCGTCACGTTCCAGAAGGGTGTCCCGCTGCAGATCAGTAACGGCGGCAACAACGCCAAAATCAACTCGAACGGGCAACGTCCGAACAACAACGGCAAAACGGGCGTGGTGGATGGAGACATCGCCACGCGCCTGAACGCGCAGGGGATCATTCAGTATTTCGATCCCACTGTGTTCTCGCAGGCTGGTAATTACACGTTTGGGAACACCTCCCGCACATCACCTAACCTGCGCGCTCCTGGACAGCATAATCTGGACTTCTCGATGTTCAAGTCGTTCCGGTTCCGCGAAAAACTCACGACGCAGTTCCGCGCTGAGGCCTACAACCTGACCAACTCTCCTACCTGGGGTACACCGAACGTGAACGTGACCCAGGTTGGGCAGTTCGGAACCATCACCAGCGCAACCGGCCAGCGCACAATGCAACTGGCGCTGCGGCTCAACTACTAGCAAGCCAGTCCTCTCTCCTGAGGAAAGAGCCACCATCCATTCGCTTCGGCGGGGATGGTGGCTTTCGTCATTGTGGGGGCTAGAGTGAAGAGTATGCAGCTTGGTTTTGTGAGTGCCATTGTCCCCGACCTTCCTCTCGAAGACGTTTTCGGTTTAGCCAGGTCCATTGGCTACTCGTACGTCGAGGTGATGTGCTGGCCTGTGGGGCGCGCGGAGCGGCGGTACGCGGGCGTAACTCATATTGATGTGAATGCGCTCACAGATGAGGCGAGGTTGCGGATCCACGCAGTGGTTCAGTCCACAGGCGTCGCGATCAGCGGGCTGGGCTATTATCCGAATCCTCTGACTCCCGATGCGGCGGAAGCAAATGCTGTGGGGGTACATCTGAGGCGTGTCATCCTGGGCGCCAAATCGCTCGGAATCCCGGTCGTCAATACGTTCGTGGGGCGTGACTGGACCAAGTCAGTCGAGGAAAACTGGCCGCTCTTTCTGGATATCTGGACCGATCTGATCCGTTTCGCAGAAGACTATGGGGTGAAGATAGCTATCGAGAACTGCCCTATGCTCTTTACGCGGGATGAATGGCCGGGTGGCAAAAATCTGGCATCGAGCCCGGCGCTGTGGCGGCGCATGTTCGATGCGATCCCGAGCGCCAGTTTCGGGTTGAACTACGATCCGTCCCATCTGGTCTGGCAGCAGATGGATTATCTGGCGCCCCTGACTGAGTTTGCGTCGCGAATTTTCCACGTACATTTGAAAGACGTAGTTGTCGATCGCAAGCGCCTCGACCAGGTTGGAATCCTCGCGTACCCGAATGAGTTCCATACACCGAAGCTTCCGGGTCTGGGGGAGGTCGATTGGGGGCGGTTTGTGTCGCGACTCAGTGAGGTCGGATACGATGGCCCTGCTTGTGTTGAAGTGGAAGACCGCGCTTACGAAGGAACTCCTGAACTGCGCCGGCAGGCTCTGAAAAAGAGCTACGCCTATCTTCGGCAATTCATTAACGGCTAACCTGCTCACAGAAGTAGTAAGGAGAGCGGAATGGAAAAGCGACGTATCGGATCCCTGGAAGTCTCCGTGGTGGGGCTGGGCTGCAACAATTTCGGGTGGCGAATCGGGAAAGCTGAGACGAGAGATGTTGTCTTCGCGGCACTGGAATCGGGCATCAACTTCCTCGACACGGCAGATATCTATGGAGGCGGCCAGAGCGAAGAGTACGTGGGTGAGGCACTGCAAGGCCGTCGCGACGAAGTGGTACTCGCCACTAAGTTCGGCATGAGCATGGGCGAGGGCAAGTCCGGGGGTAGTGCGGCATGGGTGCGGCAAGCCTGCGAGGACAGCCTGCGCCGATTAAAAACTGACCGTATAGACCTGTACCAGCTGCACACGCCGGATGCGAAGACTCCAATATCGGAGACGCTGGAGGCACTTGACCGGCTGGTGAAGGCAGGCAAGGTTCGCGAAATCGGATGCTCCAACTTTTCCGCCGCGGAATTACGGCAAGCAGAGGCGGCCGTCAAACCCGGCGCCGCGCGGTTCGTAAGCGTGCAGAACCAGTACAGTTTGTTCCATCGCGAGCCTGAAGCTGAAGTGCTGCAGGAGTGCAAAAAGCTCGGGATTGCCTTCATCCCGTTTTTCCCGCTTGCGAACGGCTTGCTTACCGGCAAATACCGGAAAGGGCAACCACTGCCGGAGAACAGCCGGGGCAAAGATGCATTTGGTCCGAATATGTTCTCGGAGAAGAACCTGGATATTGTCGAGGACCTGATCCGTTTCGCTTCCGAGCGGGGACATTCACTGCTGGAATTAGCCATTTCGTGGCTGGCTGCACAGGACGGCGTTGCCTCCGTAATTGCCGGAGCCAGAACCGTGGAGCAGGTAAAGACCAACGCGAAAGCGGCGGGATGGGCGCTTTCTCCGGCTGACCTAAGGGCTATAGACGCGATACTGGGATAAGCGGATTCGGGTTTACATCCGCGTCCCAGGCAAAATGCAACTCGACAGAACCGTATTCGCCCTGCTCGCAATATGCGCGAGCGCTTGTCATGCCAGGGCTGCTACCCTGACCGGGAACGTGGTCGACCCTTCGGGTCAGGCCATCCCGGGTGCGCAGGTAGCGGCTTTCAATTCGTTGGGCATCATTAACCAGCAAATTACCGGCGATCAGGGCCAGTTTGAAATCTATATTTCGCCTCTGTACGAAGGCGTTCAGTTGCGAGTGACGGCGCCGGGGTTCAGGACCGCGACGGTGGCGATGAGCGCATCCCGCATTATGCTGACAATTGCTCCGCAGTCGGATTCGGTTCGGGTGGTCGGCTCCGCGCTGGACGTGCCTGCGTCACAGCAGGGGTCCAGCGTCAGCATCATCAGCAGCCGGGAAATACGCGAGCGCAACGAGCCATTGGCTTCGGATTTGCTGAGGCAGGTTCCCGGAGTCGTTCTGGCGCAGAGCGGCCCGCGGGGCAGCGTTGCCAGCCTTTTCGTTCGGGGCGCAGACTCCAAATACAATCTGGTGCTGCTGGATGGCATTCCGATCAACAGCTTCTATTTCGGCGGTCTCTTCGACTTCGCGCATATCCCGACGGACTTCATCGAGCAAATCGACGTAGTTCGCGGGCCGCAATCAGCCGTATACGGCTCCTACGCGCTGGGCAGCGTGATCAACTTCGAAACCCGCGCGCCTGAGAACGGAGCCGCGTTCGACTTCGTGGCCGAGGGCGGCACGCACGCGGAGAGTCGTTTTGCTCTCAGTGGCTCCGGCATGGTCTGGAAGGGTGGTGGGATCGCCGGTTCGCTTTCCACCCTGCATGGGAACGGGCCTGTGCTCAACAGCGACTACCGGAACGACAATATTTTCCTCGCTCTCTCTCATCGCTGGCACACACAGCGCCTTTTTGCTTTCGGGGACTTCGATTCGAATGACGCAGGCCAGCCAGGGCCGTTCGGGTCTAATCCGAAGGGCTACTTCACAGGTGTAGATCTGGTGAGCCGAAGTCGGAACAATATGTCCACGTACGGCGCGCATTATCAGGATGAGCTTTTTGACAGACTGCGGGTAGACGTTTTCACCGGCTTCTGTATGGACAACAGTTCTTTTCTAAGCCCATATGGCTTCAGCTTCAACAAAGACATTCGGGGCCACGGTGAAGGCCGGCTTACCTACGCGGTGAACAGATACTGGAGCATGGCCGGCGGCTATGCATTCAGCCGTGAAGAGATGCGCAATACCTACGTGACGGATTCCGCGTTCAAAGGGCTCTTGTTCCGCCGCGACAACAGTGGCATCTATTGGGAGAACCGGATCACTCTGGGGCGTCTGTTCATCAATGTCGGGCTGCGGGAGGAGATCTATCAAACACCATTTGTGTCCGGGAACTCCAACGGCTTCCCGCCGCGGCCCGATTTCGCTCAACGCACAGACACACGGCTGAGCCCCAAAATTTCCGGGGCATACTTCCTGCCCTCCGGTCAGCATCTTCATGCATCGTATGGCACAGGGATCCGGCCTGCCGGTGGCTCCGATCTGGCATTTACGAACAACCCCGCACTGAAACCCGAGCGCACCCGAAGTTATGACATAGGCGTGGAACAGCGGTTCTGGAACGACCGTCTCTCGGTGGATGCTACATGGTTTCGCAGCCGCTACAGCGACCTGATTGTTTCGCTTGGCGGATCGCTCGCCAAACTGTCACAGTTCTCTACAGATAACCTCGCGAATGCTCGCGCTGAGGGCACTGAACTTAGTGCTCAGCTCCGCCCCTCTTCGTGGCTGTCGGTTGTTGGAAGTTACACCTGGCTCGACACGAAAGTTCTCTCGCTGGACGGAGGGTCGGGGCTGGTGCAGCAATACTATACGCTCGGTCAGCCCTTGTTCCGTCGGCCAAAGCATTCCGGTTCACTGCTGGCTACATTCCATCGCGGTCGGCTGGATGCGAACATAGCGGGTTATGTCCGTGCCCGGACGCTGGATGTGGAGCCAAACTTTGGCGCGTCAGCCGGAGTATATAACAACCCAGGCTACCGGAGCGTGGGTGTCAATCTGAATTACCGGGTCCGGGGCAACATGACTGTATACGTGAATGTGCACAACGCGCTCAATCAGCGCTATGAGGAGATTTACGGGTATCCGGCGCCCCTTCTCAACGTAGTGGCCGGGGTGAAATGGAGTCTGGCCCGTGCCCGATAAGCGCTTCTCTGAGCCGCGCCTTGCATTAAACCGGGTCTACACGCGCCGCGGGGATAGCGGAGAGACTGCTTTGGTGGGTGGGCAGCGCATCGCCAAAGACCATATTCGGATTGAGGCTTACGGAACCATCGACGAACTGAACAGTTTCGTCGGGATCGCGCGGGAATCGGTGGCGGAATCGCTGAGGAACACCGACGTGCTGGTGTCACTTGGGGAGATACTTTTGCGCGTGCAGCACGAGTTATTCAACGCCGGATCCATTCTGGCCACGCTGCCGGAGGACGTGCATCCCAGGCAGGCGCGCATCACCGCCGCGGAGTCCACCCAACTGGAGCGCGAGATCGATGAGATGAATGAAGTGCTTCCGCCTCTTCGCTCGTTCGTTCTTCCGGGCGGTTGCCGTCTGAACGCCGAACTTCATGTCTGCCGTACCGTTTGCCGGCGCGCCGAACGGATCTGCGTGACGCTCGGGGCTGACGCCGAGGTGATCAGATATCTGAACCGGCTGAGCGACGCGATGTTCGTCTGGAGCCGCTGGGCCAGCCACCAACTGGGCGTACCTGAAACGCTTTGGGAGCCGAATCGGGCGGCAGCCGGCAGTATGCCTCATCCGGAAAACTCCTGACGCCCTGCTTTTGAAGTAGTAAAATCAGGGTAACGCATGAAGAAAAGCTGGAAACGGTCGGCTATTTGCGCCGCTATTGCCGCCGGCAGCGTGATTCTAACTCTGCTGATGGCGAATATCCAGTTTTTTCAGCTTGTCGATTTGAAAGCGCAGGACGCCCATTTTGTTATCCGGGGTCCCCGTCCCACCAGGGATATTCTGCTGGTCGAAATCGACGAAAAGGCAAGAAGCCATTATCCTGAACCGCTCATGTTCTGGCACCCTCGTTATGCGGACGCGATACGGGCCGTGGGCGCCGGCGGCGGCAAAGTGATGGTAATGGACGTTGCGTTCGGGGTGAATGTGGCGGACTACGCGAAGGAAAATGACACTCTGCTTGCCGGAGCCTTTGCGGAGGTGGCGCCTGTGATGCCAGTTGTCTGTGCTTTCGTGCCGCCTTCGCCGGAGCAGCAACAGGACCCGCGCTTTGCCGTTCCTCTGAATATGATGGCGTCCGCCTTTGGGCTGACTGCATTTCCGAATCTGACTGTGGATGGCGATGATTTCGTGCGACGCCAGGAACTGATTGAGGCTCCTAAACCGGGAGTACCCGCGGAGTCGCTCACGCGCGGTATGGCTTTGCGCGCAGCCGAGAGATTCCTGGGCAAAGACGTGGAAGTCCGGGATGGCAGACTGTACCTTGCCGGCCGCCAGATCCCGACGGACGAAGGCCGCAATGTGACCATCAACTACGCCGGACCGGCGGATACTTTCCCGCGCGTTTCCCTCTATGACGTGATTCAGGCTTATCGCTCTGGCAATCAGGCTCAGCTGGAAAAATGGTTTAAAGGCAAGCTCATCCTGATGGGTACCGACGATATTGGCGACAGAAGGGCCACGCCGTTCTACACGGCCTTCACCGCCAGCGGCAAATGGACAACGCCCGGAGTTGAGGTTCACGCGAATGTCGTCCACACGCTGCTCACCGGCGATTACCTCACGCCCGCTCCTGAATGGACGCGGATTGTGGCCCTGACCCTGGCGGCAACGCTTTGCGTTATCGCCGTTACCGCATTTCCGGCGGTGACTCTCACGGCACTCTGGTCGGTAGTGGTTCTCTCGGTGTTGCTGAGTGGCACACACCTGCTCTTCCGTGCCGGCTGGCTGCTCTCCACTTCTCAGATGCTGCTGGCTTTCGCCTGGTCCCTGCTTGGCGGTGTGATCTATCGGTTCGCCATGGCGGAAAAGAAAAGCAGCTTTTTCCGTTCGGCAGTCGCTCTCTTCGTGGGGCGGCAGGTGGCCACATCGCTGGATGAGACGAACCGCATCGAGATGACCGGTAAACGCGAGATGGTGACGATCCTTTTCACGGATATCCGGGGTTTTACGGCATTCTGTGAATCCAAAGATCCTGCCGTCGTGGTTGACCTGCTCAACGTCTATATGTCGACTATGGTGTCGATCATTGTGAAAAACGGCGGCCACGTGAATAAATTCATCGGCGACGGTATTCTGGCCGTGTTTTCCGATGATGACCCTGGTGCAAAACCGGGCGATCACGCGATTCGCACGGCAAGATGTGCGGCTGAAATGGTGGAGCAGGTCATAGGTGAATTCCGCACCGGCGCAGGTTTTCACAGTGGTGAAGTGGTCATTGGCAACGTCGGTTCTTCGGACAAACTGGAATTCACGGTACTCGGTAACACGGTCAACCTGGCTTCTCGGTTGGAAAGCCTGAATAAAGACCAGAAAACCCGGCTGTTGATGAGCGAAGAATCGCGTGAAATGTTGGAGGGGGTAATCGACACTGTGTACCTTGGCGCAGTGCCGGTAAAGGGTAAGACGGAGAAAATGAAGCTGTTTTCCATAACTTCGCTGTTCGACGAGGCGAGACTCGCTGAAATTCGGGCGGCCGAGCATCAGGAATCCACGGCATATGTGGGGCCCGCGTGACGAAATATCTCCTGATCGCAGCTTGCGCGGCAGTTGTTCTTCACGCCGCCGTGCCGCGCGAAGAACCGGTAGGACTTGTACTTGGTGCAGGCGGCGGCAAGGTACTGCGTGCCAGCACAGAAACACCACTGGCCGTACGTGCAGGTGATATCCTCTTCGCGGGTGATTCCCTGCAATCCGGCGGTGGCCCGACGAGCTTTCTCTACTGCCCCACGAAAACGTCACAGATCCTGGAGCAGGGCGAAATCCTGCTCGACTCGAAGGCGCTGAAGGGCAAAGGCAAGCTGGGTGCTTCAAAGCCGGTCAACGCCTGCTTCCTGCCGCAACTGGTGCGGGTAGCAGTAGCGAGCCAGCAGCATTACGGAGTCAGCATGACCCGTGGCCTCGCGAAGCCGGAAGGCGAGGTCATTGCGTTCGACGCCCTGCCTGCGAGCGTTCGTGCCGACATCGCACCACTGGAGGCAGCCATCAAGGCCAATCCCGGTGATACCCAGTCGATCGTGGAAGAAGCGGCGATATTCGATCGCGCCAAACTGGAAGCAAACGCTCTCGCGGCCTACCGAAACGTGGCTGTGCAATGGCCGGACGCAGTCTGGGTGCGTGGGCGGATATTTGAGCTCGAAGAGTCGCTGGCGAATGAAGCTGCCATCAAAACTGCCGCGATTTCTCCGGATGCTAAGACTTACGCGATGGTGGTAGGTGTTTCGAAATATCAAAAGCTGCCGAAAGAACTGTGGCTGCA
>JAUZEU010000158.1 GCA_030838885.1 Bryobacterales bacterium
CGCGGAACAGCCCGTACTCGCTGAGCTTGAAGCCCATGCGGATGGCGCGCTGCCGCAACGCGACGTTGTGCTCCTTGCTGCCCGTGAAGTACTGCATGGCGGCGCCGAAGCTCTCATGATCCAGCGCTCTCACATCCACCTGCAGGCCTTCACGCCCCATCTTCACGCTGGTCTTGTTCGCGCCTCGTCCCAGCACCTCCTGCACTTTGGGATGAGTCGCCACGCGCTCCAGCGCCGCCTCGGCCTGCGGCCCGGTAACCAGGATGTCCAGATCTCCGATCGTCTCCCTGCCACGCCGCAGGCTGCCCGCAGGGGTGATGGCGCTCACGCCTTCCAGGCTGCCCAGGTACTCCCGAAGCTCACGCGCCGTATTGTCGGCAAAGCTGAGCAGGAAGCGCCCGGAGTGCTCCCTGCGCTGCTGGATGCTCCGCAACACTTTCTCTTCCAGCTTGGCGCCCATGCGCGGCAGGGTGCGCAGCTTCTGGTCACGGCAGAGCTGTTCCAGTTCGTCGATGGTCTTGATCTGGAAGTGCTCGAACAGCAGGGCGATGCTCTTAGGCCCCAGCCCCTGGATCTTCAGGAACTCCAGCGCGCACACCGGGAACTTCTGCAGCAGTGTGTCACGCATCTCGCAACTGCCCCGCTGGCCGATCTCATTCAGCACGAAGGCCAGGCCTTTGCCGATACCGGGAACCTCCGTGATCTTGCGCTCCGGGTTGGTCAGAATGTCTTCGATACGTTCCGGATAGCCTTCGATTGCGGACGCGCCATTGCGGTAACTGCGGATGCGAAAGCCATCCTCACCCGCGATCTCCATCAGATCGGCGGTCTCGTATAACAGCCTGGCAAATTCTCGGTTTTCCAAGCCACCAGTTTAAGGGATGAACTGCCTGTCGATCTCCACCTGATAGCCGCTGGCGAGGCGGTTCGTCTCGTTCGCCATGCCAACCACCGCCATCAGTTCGGCGAACATCGTATCGGTCATGCCGGCTTTGCGCGCACCCGCCGTGTGTGACGCGATGCAGTACCCGCACTGGTTGGTCGTGCTGACAGCCACGTAGATCAGTTCCTTCGTTAAGGGGTCGAGAGCGCCGGGGCCCATGATCTGTTTGATGCTCTCCCACGTGCGGCGCAGCGTTGCGGGATCGTGCGCCAGAGCCTTCCAGAAGTTGTTGATCCAGTCCGTCTTCCGCGTCGCCATGATGTCGTCGTAAACCGCACGGACTTCCGGGGATGCATCCGCGTATTCCACCAGCCCTAAGGTAGCCATCTTTATATGAACCCCAAGTCCCTTTGCTTATCCAGATCCAGCAGGTAACCCTTCCTGCCTACATTCATTGAGGACGTCTCGCCCAGCTTCTCCTGCGCGCCTGCGGCCTCATGGATGTGTCCACAGAAGAAGAACCTCGGCTGCTCGCGCTGCAGAAAGGCCCGGACGGCGCGGCTGCCCGCATGCTTCAGATTGGTAATCCGGTCCAGCATAGTGCCTTGCGGCGGCGCGTGGCAAATCGAGATCATCGGCTTGAGCCCGTCGAATTTATGAAGCCGCGCTTCGAGCTCTACTTCCGAATACTCTCCCGGTGTTTCGAAGGGAGTCGGATTGGAATAACCCAGGCCGGTGACGTGAAAGCCGTCGATTTCGATGTGTCCGCCATGAAAGTCATTCAGCCCGAACCTGGCACAGAGATCCGTTACCTGCTGCGCCGATTCATGATTACCCGGGATCACGTAAACCTTCTCCCCGCGCCTCTGCAGGATCTCGCCCATCGCATCCAGCTTCCGGCCCCAGGACACCAGATCGCCGGCGCAGAAGTAATAGTCGGCCTCCGTGGCCATCAGCTTTTCGAGAGCTCGCGCATCGCTGTGGATGTCGGAGAAAACCAGCACTTTCACTGTTTTATCTTAAGCGCGGACCGTTGTAGACTCAAACCGTTTGCGACTGCTGCGCTTCACTATCCTGCTGGCGGGAACGATCCTGGCGGGATCGCTTGCGCTCGCGGGCCATACAGCACATCTCGACTCTACTCAAGACCGGGCCGCCTTTCGCCGCTGGTTCACTTTTCTTGCGGAGAGCCGTTACTATGCGCGCAAACCGCTGCGTGAAATCTCCGATGGCGAATCGCTGATCCGGTGGGCGATGCGGAATGCGCTGGCGCCGCACGATAGAGCGTGGTCCAAATCTCTGGAACTGCCGGTCTATCCGGCAATGCGTTCGGTTCCGAATAGTGCGGCTGCATCCACAGACTATGAGACGGCGTTCGTCTCGGCAGACACTTCTGCAGCCCAACCCGGCGACTTACTTCTGTTTGAGAACAGCCACCTTCCGGCTTACGTCATGGTGTACATCGGCAGCAGCCAGAATATCCCGTCCTCATGGCGCTGGGTGATCTATTGGGCGTCCGGCAAGGTGCACAAGGTTCCGCTTGACGCCCTGCTCGACGACGCGTCCTCCGAATGGCGCCCCACCCCCGAAAACCCGGACTTCCGGGGAGTGTGGCGCCTCGACATCCTCAGCGATATCGATTAGAAATTCAGCTTCGCTCCGAACTGAATCACCCGCGTTGTAATTCCCTGCACACCACCGCCGATCGTCCCAAACGTCTTGTTCCGGATGTTGCGGTCCAGCGTTTGCGGATCCGGATTGAAGTGGTTGAACAGGTTGAAGAACTCCGTGCGGAATTCAAAGTTTCTCGACTCCGCAAACTTCACCATCTTGGTTACGGAGAAGTCCACGTTCTCGGTTCCGGGCAGGCGGATGGCATCGGTTCTGGGAGAAGTTCCGAAGCGCCCGAAGGGAACAGCGGCGAAGGCGGCGGTGTTGAACCACTTCTGCCACGTCCGCTGGGACGCGTCGAGGTTGCCGGTCTGCCCGGCTACCACGTCCGCGCGGGAGAGGACGCCGGTCCCAGTGGTGTCCACGCCGTAGTCAATCGGCCCAGGGAAGCCGCTCTGGAAGGTCATGATTGTGGATGCCTGCCACCCATCCAGAATGCTTCTGGTCAAGCCGCTCGTGTGCGCGAAGAACGGCACCTCGTACAGGATGGTCTGCACATACCGATGCTTCAGGTCGAAGCCGGAGACACTTCGGTCGGCCCTGGCATTGTAGACGTCCTGCGGGCTGCCGATGTAAAATCCGCCACCGACCTGTCCGCCGATGTCGTTTGGACCTGATATCGACTTGGCAAAGGTGTAGGCCGCAAGGAACGTGACTCCGTGGGCAGCGCGCTTTTCGGCCTTCACCTGCAGCGCGTGATAGATGGAGTTCCCATTCGACTTATCGGACTGGACGGCACGAAGGAACTGCTGATTGGGCCGGCGTGCGTTCACCAAGGGAAGGCCGGGCGTGGTCGGATCCACTATCTGGAGCGGCCGGTTGAGGTCGCCGTAAGTGGTGTAAAGGCGGGTGCCCTTGGAGCCAACGTAGCCCGTATCCAGGATGTTGAGATTCCACTGCTGGATGTAGCTGTCCCGCATGTTCTGGTCATTGCTGACCGCGAAGTTCAGGGCGCCCGTGGTAACCGCGCTGGAGAAAGGATCGTTGAAGAAGATGTTCGGTCTGCCGGTCAGGTTGCCTGTGACTGAAGCACCAGCGGTGGCCTGCGCACCTTCGGCCATGGCGAAGATGGCGTTCGAGATCTCCGGCGTGTAGTAGATTCCGTAGCCGCCGCGAATGACCGACTCGCCGCCGAAGGTGGGGCGGTAGGCGAAGCCGAAGCGCGGGCCAAAGTTGTTGTAATCCGGCTGGATGAGGCCGCGCCCGTAAGGCGAGTTGGCCGGTGTCACCACGTTGCCTACCTGGAAGCCGTTCTGGTAGATGTCGGCGAACTTGTCGTCGGACTGCTTGTAGCGCTGGAAGTAGTCATAGCGCATACCCAGGGTGAGCGTGAGGCGCGGTGTAATTTTCCAGTCGTCATTAATAAAGTAGCCCTGCCAGATGTTGTGCAGGTCAGTGGAGGTGTGCGCCGGATTGACGCTGGCGGTCTTGACGTAGCCCAGCATCATGTCCGCGAGTGCCGAACCTGTGTAGGTGCCGTCGAAGCCGAAAGCGCCTCGCGGCGCGCGCGCCTGACCGAAAGTGACCAGACGACGATCCCACTCGGCGCCCATCTTGACGAAGTGCCTGCCATGCTGCCAGGAAAGCGTGTCGGTGATCGGAATAATTCCGTTAGACCGGACGCGAGGGCCGATCTGGCGCTGCAGGTTGTACATGTCATAAGAGCCATCCGGCCCGCCCACGCTGATAGAGGGAGGTCCGTATTCTTCGGGGAGGCGCGAGACGAGCGGCAACTTCATCTTGCCAACTACGTCAAAGGCAGGGTCATTGGTGGTGCCAAAGACTTCACCTTCGCTGAACTTGTGCCAGCCGCCGTGGGCTTCGTTTACGAGGGTCGGCCCGAAAATGTGAGTCCAGCCGAGGGCGACGTTCTGTGTGCGGCCGAGGTTGTTCCGCTCGTCATGGCCCCAGACCGGGATGCCGGCTTCATAGGTGTCATTGAAAACATAACGGCCGCTGATGGTGTCGTGCGAGGAGAAGGTGTGGTCCATGCGCGTTGTGTAATTGTGCTGATAGGACGTTGCGCTGAAGGGTGTCGTGAGGTAGTTCTGGATGCCCAGAGAAGCATTCGGCAGGGGTTCATACGCCAGAAAGGCAAGGGTCTGCGGGCTCAGCAGCGATTGCGGAATCACATTCCCCGCGTAGCCGACGCCGAGCGGATCCTTGAGGGTGATGGGAGCGCCTTTGGAGTCCGTGAGGCCTCGAAAGTCTCCGTTGCGCTGGGCTTGGGTAGGCACGATTCGATATTGCCCGACTGCGCCCTGCGCCGCGAATCCGCTTTCCCAGTTGAAGAAGAAAAAGGTCTTGTCTTTGCCGTGATAGAGCTTCGGGATGAAAACCGGCCCGCCGATGTTCGCGCCGAACTGGTTGCGGTTCAGGCGGGGCGAAGTGACGCTCTTGCCCGCGATCGCGTCATAGGTCTGCGTGAACTGGTCATTGCGGTTGAATTCCCAGAGGGTGCCACGCAGTTTGTTCGTTCCGCCGCGAGTGATGATGCTGACCTGTGCGCCGGGAGCGCCGCCCACTTCCGCGCCATAGCTGCTTGTCTCGACTTTGAATTCGGCGAGCGAATCGACCGAGGGAGAGAAGGAGTATGTCATCGCGTCATAATCCATGACTTCGACGCCATCGAGGAAGAACCGGTTCGCGGTGTCGCGTTGCCCGTTGGCGGACGCTGCCGTTGCGCCGTAACCGGCATCGGTCTGGCCCACGGAGCCGCGTCCGCGCCTGACCGTGATGGAGCCAGGCGTGCCGGCCTGCACTCCGGGAATCAATTGCGTCAGCTGAATGAAATTGCGCCCGTTCAGCGGGAGGTCGACGATCTTGCCACCGTCGATGACTGTGCCGACTGTAGCGTTCTCGGTCTGAAGTAAGACAGAACTCGCGTTGACGTTCACGGTCTCATTGACGCTGCCCACCTGCATCACGAAATCGATACGTGCACTCTGATTGGCCTGCAGCGTGACGCTGCTGCTCTCCTCTCCCCGGAAGCCTTCACGGGTGGCGACTACTTTGTAATCGCCGGTCTGGAGAAATGGCATGGAGTAGTTGCCGGCCCCGTCGGTTTTCGTTTCCGAACGGTGTTGGTTGAAAGACTGGTGACACGCACGATTACATCGGCGACAGTTGCGCCCGTGGAATCCGTCGTGGTCCCGGAAAGTGTGGCCGTCGTACCCTGGCCGAAACTAAGCACCGCCGCAAGACATATTGCAGCGAGCACCCTAAATATACGCATGTTGGTAATAGTGACAGAAATTGAGAACCGGTATGTAGGGGGTTCGCTGAACCGATCGTTCCGTTTCGCAGAACGATGAGCGGCAGACGTGATAGGCTTGCCCCGTGAAACGAACCGGATTGTTGTGCGGGGGACTGGTCGGTTGTTTGCTTTGGAGCCAGCAGGCTCCACCGCGACCGCCTGCGGTTCCCCTGACTGCGGAGGAACTTGCGGTCACGCCGATCACGCCGCCGCGCTCGGGCAAGAGCGTGACGAAAAAGTTGTTCGATGGTAAGACGCTGAATGGCTGGCGTGGTAATCCGGCATGGTGGTCGGTGAGGGATGGGGCTATTGTGGGTAAGTTCAGCGACAAGGTGCCGACCAGCTTCCTGTTTACCGATGATAATTACTCGGACTTTCGCCTCACGCTTTCTTCGAGGATGGTGGAATCCGATAACCATGCCGGTGTTGCTTTTTGGGGCGAGATCCTGGAACGGCCGGATAACAAGTGGTACACGCGCGGGCCGCTGGTGGTGTTTCCTCACGCGAGTATGTGGGATTACATCGATGCCAGGGGATTGCGGGTTTTGAAGTTGCCGGCGGAAACTCCTGGACAGCATGATTGGGTGCGGGTGGAAATTCTGGCGCAGGGGAACCGGGTGCGAACGGCTTTCAATGGCGCGGAAGTGATGGAGTGGCGTGAGACGGACGCGGCTCGTATCAAGGAAGGTCCGCTTGGGGTGCAATTGCATGCGTGGACGGGTCCGCAGGAAGTGCTTTATAAGGACATTGCGGTGGAGACGTTCCCGAAGGAAGACCGGTTGATTACGGTCAGGAAGTGAGTCAGCGGGCGCACTTCGGGTTTGCTGATATTCGGTTGTGAAAGATCGGTGGCTTTGGGTTGCCAGATTGTCCTGATACCGGGTACACGCGGCCAGTGTCCGCGGTGTCCCCCTGAAAATCCGAAGCCATTAAGCGGCTTTGGGATGTTTGGAGTTGCGGATCCAGCTCTGTTTGCGATGTCGGGTGGCTTCCTGGAGGCGCAGTTCGCGGCGGGCTAAGCGGGTGATTTCGGAAGATGAAAATCCGAACCCATGACCACCGGTCTCTGCGCCTGGTGAACTTTGGCCTGGATAAGTCCGGCACGCGCTGTCCTCATAGACATAAATTTCGCCTTCCATGAGGGCGAGTTGGGCCAGGAGGATCTCATCTTCGAGAGCCTTCTGGCGGGCCGCCTGGCGCTCGGTCTGGAGTTCTTTGAGTTGTTTTTCGTTCTTCCCGATGCTGCGCCGGATTCTGGATTCGTAGAGTGAGAGTGCCTGGAGCTGTTTGCCATCGGCGAGCCACACGTGTGCCTGACAGATGGCGGCATGGCCTTCGGCGGAATCGACATTCACTTCGATTGAAGGGTTGGACATGCCGAGTGCGAAGATGTTGCTTTCCAGAGCTCGTGCGCGATTGAGGCGCCACTGGTCTTCTGCGATGGAGGTCGCCAGCCAGCGTTCGCGGTGGTTTGCGGGCTGCAGGTCTGCGATGATGCCTTCGCAATGCGCGTTGAAGGCTGCGCGATCTTCCTTCGACATGGCGTAAAACTGGCCGGTGGTTTCGTCGCGGAAAGCAGTGATTCTGGCCCGTTGCGGACCACGTTCTTCGTGTGTATGTTGGCCGGCGGCATTGGCTTCCGCAGCTTTTTGTGCGTTGATTTGTCTGATGATTTCGCGATGGCCGACGGGTGTTCCGAGATCTGATGTCATAAGTGTTGCCTCGATTGAGAGTTAACACGCCGATCAGCGGCAAAAGACGGGTAATCCCGGTAAGTTATTGGAGCAATTCGAAAGATAGTTTTGCGAGGGCCGTGACTGCGACTTTGCAGTACGATAGCATCCTTCGCGAGGGAGCGTCCGCATACTGACCACCTCTCCCGGAGGGTAAAGTTATTCCAGCGGGATACCTGGAAGTCCCGAAGGAGCATATAGAGGATCATGTCCTATCGCTATCTCCGACCAATCATTTCGCTGGCGGTCGCGGCCGCTGCGCTGCCATTGGCGTTTGGCCAAAACCCGTCCAGCACCGCGCAGGGCGACGTATTCAACTCGACGACACGGAGGCAGGCATGCTGGGAAACTTACAGGCAGACTGCACGGGACATTAATGAAGCCAGCTTGCTCTTTCAGGCCCAATCGCGTAAGGCTCAGGCCGCCTGCAAGTTCGATCAGGGTTGCGTGCGCCAGGTGCAGCAGCGGAGGATTGCTTACGACGAGTCTGCCGGCAAGCAACTCGATTCCGCTAAAGCCGAGCTGAACGCTTGCGAGAAGGAGCCGGGCGAAAGTCCGCAGTACCTGCGTAAGGGCGTTCCGTTGAAGGGGGGTGTGGAGGAGAACATAGAGCCGCCGCCCTCGAAGCAATACAATCCCGACGATCTCCGCTATAATCCCACTCCGGCAGCAATCGCGCAACCGGGCTTAAAGGGAAGCGCGCAAGCCGACCGAGGCCTGCCACAGCCCTACAAGGGAACGGTTCGTTCGAACCTGCCGTCGAGAGGTCGGGAAATGGTTACGGTGGACTGGGATACATGGTGGAAGGGGATCGGCGCCCAGGCTTTCAACACGTTCAAGCTGGGCTTGACGCCGTTTCCGCATAATCTGACCACGACCGTAAAGGTGACGGTTTCCAGTTCCGGGGATGCCGTACCGACGCTAATGAAGACCAGCGGTAATGACAGATTTGATGCTCTCGTGCTGCAGAGCTTTCACAATCTGAACGCCGCCTTTCCGAAGGGGAAGACGCCTTCCGGGAATCGGTTTTTTTCGAGCAAGCGCACGTCCGTCAGTAATCTCTTCACGGTGTCGTCGGCAGAGACAAGCGGCTATTCGCATACACCCGTGCCCCCCGAAAGCTTCCCGGCGCCCGCCTGGTAAGGTGTAGTTGGTGACAGAGGTGCTATCTCTGTTCCCTGATCTCCATCAGCACGACATTCTGCCCGCCGGCAGCCGACACTTCGATTTTGACCGCACGATTGTTATCACGGGTATTAGAACGGAGCGCGCCGTTTGTACCGGCAACGTCCATGCTTACGCTGAACCCCGCCTGCCTCAATCGGTCCTGGTACCAGGACAGGATACTCCGCGCGTCGTCACGGGACGTGAAATTAAAAGAGATGAAGTATTCCGGTCCACTCTGTCGCACGGATACATTCTGTGGAGCCCACCGCGGATAGACGGGCAGCCAGGCAGGGATTCCGCCACTGGCTGTACCGCTTTCCTGGCGTGTGCCGGATGCCGGCCGTGAGGGTTGATCCGCACCCTGAGCAGCACCCCGTTCAACTACTTCCACCTCATATTCGGTGCCTCTTACTGAAACCCCGCCGGTGAGATTCACCTCGCGGGTTCCTCCGGCAGTGTGTGATCGCATGACGCCGACGCAGTCTTCGGCTCCGTGACTCCCCCCGCTCACAACGCTGAATCCAGCCAGTTTCAATCGTTCGTCGTAAAACCGTCACACCCGACCACAGGGGTCACGGCTGATGATCTTCAACCATATGTATGACTCTGTGCTCGCGTGCTGCGACCTGAGCACCTCCGTTTTGGCGCCCGGATAGAGCGGCACCCAGGCCGGAATGGCTTCCTGTGACGAGCCTCGGGTGGCCTGAGGTCCAAACGGATTCCCTCCCGCGCCGGCCGTCAAAGTGAGCGCAAGCGCCGTGGATCTCATCAAACGTGGCAGCAGTGGCATGAGGGCTGACCTCCTGGGCGATTATAGTTCGCAGCCCTCAATGGATACAATGACGCGCCGGGTGGAAACACCCGATAACATTGCAGCGGAACTCAAGGCAACGGGAGTGGTCCTGGACAAAGGGAGCGTGCATGAGTCTGTTGAAGACATAAGTTCAGCTGCGTGCGTCAGAAGCGATTCGTCACTGGGATACGCGGCCCG
>JAUZEU010000180.1 GCA_030838885.1 Bryobacterales bacterium
GGGGCAGGTGCGCCTTAACGGTAAACTGCTCCTTGCCCTCGGTTACGACCACTTCAAAGCTAAATGAGCTACCCCGACCCCACTCCCGTTACCGATCTGATGGAAGGTTTTCGCCGCTCGAAGACCATGTTTGCCGCAGTCAGCCTTGGCATCTTTGACCTTCTGGCAGCCGGACCCCTGGAAGGCAAAGAAGTCGCCGCCCGCCTGAATGCTAACGCCGATGCGATGCAGCGCCTGCTCGAAGCCTGCGTCAGCCTGCGATTGCTGACCTCAGACACAGGCAAATTCGCTAATGCCGATGTTGCCGACGTTTATCTTCGAACCTCGAGCGAGCGCGCTCTCACGGGCTACATCCAATACTCGAACGATGCCCTCTATCAGTTGTGGGGGCACCTGGAAGACGCGGTTCGGGAAGGAACGCCGCGCTGGGAACAGACCTTCGGCTGGCCCGGACCGATCTTCGAGCACTTCTTCAGCACGCCCGAGAAGATGCGAACTTTCACGCTGGCGATGCACGGCCAGGGTGTCTCGACGTCGCCCGAGGTGGTTCGCGCATTCGACCTGAGCCGCTTCAGCACGATCGTGGATCTTGGGGCCGCAACAGGCCATCTGGTGATCGCCGCCTGCGAGGCTTGGCCGCAATTGCGAGGCGTGGTCTTCGACATGGAGAAGGTGCTTTCGGTAGCCCGTGAGTTTGTTGCGAAATCGCCGGCTCATGACCGCATTACTTTTCAATCCGGCGATTTCTTTCTCAACGAACTACCGCGCGCCGATCTCTACGCACTCGGGCGCATTTTGCACGACTGGCCCGAAAGTAAGATTCGCTTACTGCTGCAGCGCGTATTCGAAAGTCTTCCCGCTGGTGGTGGCCTTCTCATCGCCGAGAAACAAATCTTCGAAGACCGCTCGGGACCTGTTGGTGCTTACATGCAATCTCTGGGCATGCTCGTCTGCACCGAAGGGAAAGAACGCAGTCTTTCCGAGTACACAGGCCTTTTGAAGGAGGCCGGCTTCGCCACGGTGGAAGGCAAGCGGACAGGCAAGTATCTGGACGCCATCCTTGCGGTGAAGGCTTGACATGCCTGTAACTATCGAAAAGACGGCGTGGGGTGGATGGCCGAACTGCTATCGAATTTCTAATGGCGAAATCGAGTTAATAGTCACCAGCGACATCGGCCCGCGCATCATGCGCTGCGGCTTCGTTGGTAGCCAGAACTTCTTCAAAGTTTTTGACGATCAGTTGGGAATTACGGGTGAGGCGGAATGGCAGCATCGCGGCGGACACCGCATCTGGCTTGCGCCGGAAGACTTCCAGCGAACCTATGCGCGAGATAACGACTCCGTGGACATTCAGGTTCATGGCACTGTGCTCACCGCGACTCAGAACGTGGAGCCGGAGACAGGGCTGCAGAAGCAACTCGTAATCACAATGTGCGACAGCGGCGTGGAAGTTCTGCACCGGATGAAGAACACTCTGCCGTTCGCGATCCGTTTTTCTCCGTGGGCCTTGACCATGATGGCACCGGGCGGCGTTGGTGTGACGGGCTTTCCGACACGAGGGCGGCATGAGGACGTGCTGGCGCCAACCAACCCACTGGTCATGTGGGCCTTTACAGACCTTCGTGACCCGCGCTGGAAGTTTTTGCAGAAGTACCTGGTGCTGCACCACGACCCGTCCAATTCAGATCACACCAAGCTGGGTCATTTCAACAGCAAGACATGGGGAGCTTATGTGCTTGGCTCCGAGATGTTTCTGAAGAAATATGACGCGGATCCGTCGCGACTTTATCCGGATATGGGCTGCTCTTACGAGACATTCGCGAGCGAAGGAATGCTGGAACTGGAGACTCTGGGTCCGCTGACTGAAGTGGAACCCGGAGGGTGGCTGGAACACACCGAACGCTGGTCTCTATTCCGTGACGTGAATATTACTGAATGGTCTGACGAAGGCCTGGACCTGGTGTTTACTCCAGTGCTGGAGAACTGGCACTGAGCGCCGGTGCGGTAATTTAGGGTTTACACCTCTTCATTTCTTCATGGGCAATGTGATAGCAATCGACGGACCCGCCGGGGCGGGCAAGAGCACCATTGCGCGCCGCCTGGCTGAAAGGCTCAGATACACCTATATCGATACGGGCGCCATGTACCGCTCTGTGGCGCTGTGGGCGTTGCGGCAGAGTGTCAGTCTCGATGACGCGTACCGGCTGAATCAATTGGCGGTGGCCGCGGATTTCGAACTGCTGTCGCAGGGTCAGGTGATGCTGAACGGCGAAGACGTGAGCGAAGCCATCCGAACTCCGGAGGTCTCGGCTGCCGCGTCGAAGATTGCCGCCGTTGGAGGGGTACGAACCGCCCTGGTTTCCAAACAGCGCGAAATTGCGGAGCAGCGCAATGTGGTGATGGAGGGTCGGGACATCGGGACAGTGGTGTTTCCTGAGGCACGGATCAAAATTTTTCTGGATGCGGACCCGGAAGAAAGAGTGAGGCGGCGCGCTGCGGATCAGCCGGACGTGGCGCCCGGTGACCTTGCCGCGCAGATCTCAGAGCGGGACGCCCGAGATCGACAACGCGTGGAATCGCCGCTGGTGCAGGCTCCGGATGCATCCTATCTCAACTCCACCGGACTCACTGAAGAAGAAGTGGTGGAAGAGATCCTTAGAATTGTGCGTTCTCGCATTTCGAACGGGAAGGAACATTAGTAGTTGAATAATCTGCTTGTAATGAAATTCGGCGGCACCAGCGTAGGTTCCGCCGCCCGCATGAAAGTAGCGTGCGATCTGATTGCTGCGGAAGCTGCAAAGCGTCCTGTCACCGCTGTGGTCTCCGCCATGTCGAAGATCACGGATCTGCTGCTCGAAACAACGCGACACGCAGAAGCCGACGATAAGGCGGGTATCGATCGATGCCTGAGCCAGTTGGAGACGCGGCACCTGGAAGCAGCAGCGGAGTTGGTCGCACCGGAAGAATTGCGGCGCGTTCAGGATTCCGTGAATGAACTGGTGGCAGACTTCAGCCGCATTGTCAGCGGCATGCAGATGCTGGGCTATCGTCCGCCACGCGCAGTGGATGAAGCAATTGCGGTTGGGGAACGGCTCTCCGCGCTGCTAATAAGCGAACACTTACGTTCACGCGGAATAACGGCAACCGCAGTGAACGCCTCTGAAGTTGTCGTAACGGACGCTGTGTTCAACAACGCGTCCCCTCTGATGGACGCTACGCGGGAGAAAGCCGGCGCTCGCCTTCTCCCGATGCTGGAAGCTGGTGAGATTGCCATCGTGACCGGGTTCAACGGCGCCACTGCCGACGGCCGCCCGACGACTCTCGGCAGAGGTGGATCCGATTTTTCAGCCTCCATTCTGTCCGCTGCGCTGGGCGCCGGTGAGCTTTGGATCTGGACGGACGTGGATGGCATTATGACCGCCGATCCGCGTTTGGTACCCGACGCAAAGATTCTGGAAGAGATTACGTACAGCGAGGCTGCGGAACTGGCCTATGCCGGAGCGAAGGTGCTGCATCCGCGTACTCTGGCGCCGCTGGTGGAACGCGGCATTCCGGTCTGGAGCAAAAACAGTTTTGCGCCGCAAAAGGCAGGAACCCGGATTGTACCCGCTTTAGGGGCGGGGAATTCAGGGGCACGCGCCGTGACTTCCATGGCGAACGTGGCCTTGGTCTCCCTGGAGCCGGCCAGCTCGACCGTCAGCGGAGTCCACATTATGGCCCGGGCTCTGGATGCACTCGACCGGGTGAATGTCGAGATTCTGGCACTCTCAAGTTCCAGTTACCGGCAAAGCTTTTGCTTTCTGGTCCGGAACGAAGAACTGGAGAGAGCCAGTGAAGCGATTGAAGCGGCGCTTGCCCTGGAGTTGACGCACGGGTACGTGAACGGGATCGAAGTGGACCGGAACGTGGGTCTGCTCGCGGTGGTAGGGGAGGGCATGCGGGGCGCTTCCGGTCTGGCCGGTAGAATCTTTACGGCCATCTCCCGCGAGAACGTGAACGTGATTGCGATCGCCCAGGGATCGAGCGAGTTGACCATTTCCGTCGTGGTTCGCCGCGATGGTCTTGAAAAGGCCGTGCGCGCAGTCCACACGGAGTGCCACCTGTAGAGCCTGCGGATTTCAATGCTACCCTTGGAACGATGCGACTGCGCAGCTCCGTCTTTGCCGCCGTCTTCATCGGAGTGCTGAGTTGCTGCCAAGGCGTGCGGGCGCAGCAAACCGGAACTGCCCCGGTGGCAGTCATCCCCGCCGATCAGCAAATTATGGCGCTGTTCCAGCGTATTTCGCAGCATCCTGCGAGGCTTCTGCCCCTGCTTGAACAGGTGCGCGCAAGCGAATGGATCGCGAAGGGTGCGCCCGAAACCTATACCACCCAGGTATCTGCGGCACGGGAGCAGATTCGGGCTATTGGGGACGACATGTCAGCGCTGGCCCAGCATCCCGACCGTATGCAGGATTGCATGCGTGCACTCTTTAGGGTACAGGCTTTTCATGGCTCGCTCAATTCGCTGATAGGTGGGCTGCGGAGATATCAGAACCCGGCGCTGGCGGATTTAATCCAGTCGGTAGCGGTGGAAGATCAGGAAGATCTTGGCAAGCTTCAGGAGTACATTCTCGAACTGGCTAATCAGAAGGAGCAGGAATACCTGGTGGTGGATCACGAAGCGCAACGTTGCCGCGCCACCCTGTCGAAGGACTCATCAACGCCGGGGAAGGCCGTTCGGCGCGCTAACCCGTGAACTATCCCGGAATAAACAAAATTATGCCTTTTCATTGCACCATCTGCGAACAGGAATCGACCCTCATTTGCGCAGTCTGCACCAAGGACACCTGCATAAATCATTTGTGCGCGAAATGCGCAAGCTGCAGTGATTGTTGTAACTGTGAACTGGCTTTGGAAGAACCCCAGCCAATGCTTAGGACCCGTTATACGGCGCCACGAATGGATTCTTTCCGGGCGTCGAATCCTGGGGAGAACAACAGGTAGAAAACGGCAATCAGAGCGGGGGGCTGGGGTCCGCGTTCCCCTCTAACTTTTTGGTTCGTTCTGAACGGCGGCCCATGCTTTCTGAAGATGCGTTCGGGCAAATTCCAGGTCTTTCGCCATTGAGCCCAAAGCGTCCTGCGGCCCGTACTCCATGTGAATTGAGATGGGTCCGGTGAATCGAGCGGCGGCCACTATGGAAAAGAACTTTCCCCAGTCGACCATCCCCTCGCCTAACGGACACTTCTGCATTTTCCAGTCTTCGCCGTCTTTCTTCCAGAAAAAATCCTGCAAAGAGAGAGCTTTCAGACGGGGCAGAGCGAGGCGCAATGCGGCTTGCCAGCCGCCAGCGCCGCCTTCGGCTGTTGCCTCAGCGGGATCGAAGTAATACCCCACCAGCCGGGGATCGATACCAGCGATCACTTCCTGCGCATCCCAGACGGCCTGACCGACAAAGCCGCCCGCGCGATTGGGGAGCATCGCGGCGATATCGCAGCGCTGGGCGAGACCCAGGATTTGGGTCAGAGCCTGGCGCACCTGAGCGAGGCGTGTTCGGATTGGATTGCTTCCGTAGGCCCAGTAACCCAACCGGAAGAAGGGAACCTGCGAATGACCACTCAGATAAAGCACGGGATAGCAGGTGGGATCTGCCGTAGTCGTAATGTTAGTGGAGATCATCGGGACCTCCAGACCCGCGCCCCGAACGGCTTCGAAGGCGCGGACGAGGTCGACATTGGTAATGCGCGGATCCACATGGCCGCCGATCATGACAGTCAGATCGAGGCCCTCGTAGCCAATCTGTGCCGCAATATCACCGAGTTGCGGGTAAGGAACGCGAGCCAGGTTTTGGGAATAGCCGCAGAGCAGGGAAATCGTGCGCTTCGGGGCAGAAAGGCCGAAGCGGGGCGTCTGATCAGGCGGTTTCTCCTGAGCAAACGTGTCTGCCGCAACAGCCAGCGTTCCAACGGCGGTACTAATTCCGGAGATGGCTCTCCTGCGCGTCATCAAAGAAACCTTAACGACTATCGTAGACCCTACAGGGCGCTTTGTGCCTGGGCCGCTTCGGGACGTTTGTGATTGCCCACCATGCCGATAGCCCGGAGAGCGTTGAAGATGTCCCTTGTGGCTGTGCTCCGGTTGAGAGTGTAGAAGTGAATTCCGGGCGCGCCGCCGGTAAGCAGGTCAATGCACTGCAAGGTGGCATGAGCCACGCCTAACTGCATGACAGCGGCGGTATCGTGACGGCGTTTGTTGAGTTGATCAGCCAGTTTGAACGGCAATGTTGCGCCGCAAGCCATAGTAAAGCGTTCTATCTGAGAAGCGTTTGTGATCGGCATGATGCCCGGAATGATCGGGACTGTGATACCGACCCCGCGTGCGCGCTCCACGAATTCCCAATAGGGGCGGTTGTCGAAGAAAAGCTGGGTGATCAGAAAGTCGGCCCCGGCATTTACTTTGCGCTTCAGGTTCTCCAGGTCTACGGCGGTATTGCCGCACTCAATATGCTTTTCCGGGTACGCAGCAGCGCCAACACACAGAAGTTTGCCATGTTTCTCGCGAATGAAAACCACCAACTCATCAGCGTTTCGAAACCCGCCTTCCACCGGGGTGAAAGTACTCTGACCTTTCGGGGGATCTCCGCGGAGGGCCAGCACGTTCTCGACCCCGGCAGCGGCCAGCCTGTCAAGCACGGAACCTAATTCCTCGCGAGACGATCCAACACAGGTGAGGTGCGCCATCGCCTCGATCCCGGCTTCCTTTTTAATACGGGAAACGATGTCGATAGTCTTTTCGCGTGTGGACCCGCCTGCGCCATAGGTAACCGAGACAAACGCAGGCTCCAGTTCGCCCAGTTCCGAGATCGTGCGCTCGAGTTGAGCGACGGCTTCGTCGGATTTCGGGGGGAAAAACTCAAACGAAATGGAAGGAGGTCCGGAGGCCAGGAAATCCCGGATCAGCATGTAAACGATTGTACTTTACCGTTATGACATCCTGAACCTGAATTGCTGTTAAATAGAAGCAGCCAAATGAAGAAGCCGGCGCAATCACTCGTCCTGTCCATCCCGGCCGGCGCTGTGTCGTGGGCGATCGCCGCGACATGTTTTGCTCTTCACTCGAATCGTTCGGTGGCTTCGATGGCTCTGGTCCTGGAAGTACTTGCCGTAGCCGGACTGGGCGATTGGCTGCTTGCGGTGCTGACTTCGGTTTCTGCAAGCCTTGCCTTCAGTTGGTTTTTTGTTGATTCCGTGGGCAGCCTTAATATCACGTCGTGGGAAGGCGCCGTCACTTACTCTATGTTGCTGACTACTGCACTCACCGGCAGCCATCTGGCGATCCGGGCGCAGCTACGGGCTGCGGAAGCGATCCGCCGTCGCGAAGAGATGGAGCGGCTGCAGCAATTGGGCAATGTTCTGCTTAGTTCCAATGGCGTTGCAGAGACTGCGGAGAATGTCGTGAAGCAGGTCGTGCAGTTGTTCGGGGTACAGGGCGCCGTGCTTCGACTGGAGGGTTCAGAAGCGCAGTTTAAGGCTGGCCGGTTCACGCCTGAAAGAAGTTCGCGACTCGCGCTGGGCTCCCGCACGTCGCACAGCGTTCTGGAATTGCACGGGCCACAGCCCTCTCCGGAAGTGCAGAGCGCCCTGGCAAATCTGATCAAGCTCGTGCTGGACCGCGCCCAGGGCGCCGAACAGCGAGCGCGAATCGAAGCCTCTCAACGAGGGGAGGAGTTGCGGAACACCGTATTAAACGCTCTTGCTCATAATTTCCGAACACCACTTACCTCTATAAAAGCGGCAGCTTCAATGTTGCGCAGTTCCAGTGGGCTGACAAACGGGCCGAACAGGGAACTGGCAATTGTGATCGACGAAGAGGCTGACCGACTGGATCTGTTGATTCGGGAGAGTTTGAATCTCGCGCGGATCGAAGCCCGCCAGGAGAATCCGCGCGTAGAGATTTGTTCGCTGGCCAGTATTGTCGAGGCTGTGCATTCCCGGGTGAGGCGCTATCTGGGAGGACGAAGTTTCCAGGCCGATATTTCCGATCATCTTCCATTTCTGCAGGGCGACCGGTTTCTCTTCGAGCAGATGCTGATGCAGGTTGTGGACAATGCCTGGAAGTATTCGAAGCCTGACGCGCGGATCGAAATCACCGCCCACGAGGAGGGTGGCGCCTTGATTGTTATCGTGCGAAATGAAGGCCCTCAAATAATTGAGGAAGAAAGGAGTAAAATCTTTGCTAAGTTCTATCGAGGGGCTGCGAGTCGCTCGCAGGTCGAGGGTACAGGGTTAGGGCTGGCGATCGCAAAGGCGATCGCGGAAGCTCATGGGGGCAGGATTTGGCTCGATTCGGAGCCTGG
>JAUZEU010000183.1 GCA_030838885.1 Bryobacterales bacterium
AAAGCAACGACATCATATAACAGCTGCGTCGCGTTTTTTGCCCACTTCGTATTTGTCGAGAATTTCCTGCCAGAAGCCGCGCGCCTGAAAGATCATTTCAACGGCATCCCTCACCGCGCCATTGCCGCCCACATTGTTGGTGACCCAGTCGGCTTCCCCTTTTACTTCCGGGCGCGCATTGGCGGTGGCGATAGCCAGGCCGACGCGGTGGAACACCACAATGTCCGTCAGATCATCGCCGATGAAAGCAATCTCGTCAGCCGCAAGCCCCGCGTCCTTTTTGATTTCATCGATGATCGGGATCTTCTCGACGAAGCCCTGATACACGTAATCCATATGGGCCTGGCGCGCGCGCTCATCGGTGGAAAAGGATTTCCGGCCGCTGATCATACCGGTTCGAATGCCCTTCATGCGGCACCACAGAAACGCGATGCCATCCTGTGAATCGAAGGACTTCACCTCGGTCACAGTGCCGTCGGGTCCGGGCAGAAAATAGAGCTTACTGTCGGTCAGAACACCATCCACATCCATCAGCAGCAGCTTAATTTTGGCCGCGCGGGCTCTTACCTCTGGGGAAACGTCGTGAATCACGCTTTCCAATGTCGCACACGCTATTCAAACAGGCGTTTATAGAGCTGACGCTGGGCGGCCAGGGCTGCCAGATAGATGTCTTTCTTCTGCGGATCCGCCTCTATAGTCGCCCCCATCGCCGCACCCGGCATCGCAGTGATTGCACCCATCCGTTCCAGCGCGAGCAGCGCAGCCCCACGTGATGTCGCTTCGTGCTCCAGGCACATCCGCACCGGATGGCCCAGCGCATCCGCCATTATCTGCGTCCACACAGCTGAATGCAGCAAAGCCCCTCCGGACCCGATCACTTCGCGCGGCGCGCCGAACGCCTTCTCCATAATTTCGTATATATTGCGGAAGCGAAGCGCCACCGACTCCATGGCGGCATGAAGGATCTCGATAGCTGTCGTGGCTGAAGCGAGGCCTGTAATCGCGCCGCGCACATCCGTGCGCCATTCCGGAGAGCGCTCGCCAGCGAACAGCGGCAGCATCGTTAACCCATGCAGCCCCGGCGTCATCCCCGCCAGCTGCCTTTCGATTTCGCCGTCTTCCGGAAGCCGCAGGTTGCGCTTCATCCACGCGTAGACCTCGCCGCCATTGGAGAGTGCGCCGCCGGTGATGTACCGCTTGCGGTCCAGCCTGTAACAGAAGAGCCCCTGCGGGATTTCGATGGCGTTGCCCGGAGCGCTGCTTCGGTCAATCGTCACCCGCATGGCGCCGCTGGTGCCCACCATCAACGCCCACTGTTCGCGCGTGGTGCAGCCGCTGCCGGGATTGTCACAGGCTCCGTCGCCGAGCGCCGGATACCAGGGAATGCCGTCGAGTTCCGGGAACTGTTCGCGAAACGGGCTCGTCAGCGAATTGCAGGGCCGGTCGAGCGTCTCCAGATCAGCCAGTTGATCGCGATCGATTGGCAAAGCCGA
The DNA here is from genome assembly GCA_030838885.1 of Bryobacterales bacterium. GTDB lineage: Bacteria > Acidobacteriota > Terriglobia > Bryobacterales > Bryobacteraceae > BOG-234. The sequence goes on from JAUZEU010000183.1 coordinate 1,494, forward strand.
CAGCATTTCTTCGTCCCAGGTATCAGCATTCTGATTCCAGAGCCCGCTTGCCGAGACCATGGAAGTGGAAGCCCGCGCCGACCCGAAGAACTGCAGGAACAAATACTCGCCGATGCTCATCCAGTGCTTCGCCGCAGCCAGTGCTTCGGGCTGGGTCTCGGCCAGCCAAAGAAGTTTTGCGGGCGGATAACTGGGGTGCAGCATACAGCCGGTGCGTGCGTGCTGCGCCAGGTTATCGATACGCGTCGCGAGCCGGGCGGCGGCCGCCGAGCTTCGGGAATCAAAAGGGTGAAGCACAGGCGTAACAGCTTTACCTGCCTCGTCCACACCCAGAATGCTGTGCCAGAAAGTGTCGATGGCGACTGCGGCGGGCCGCACGCCTTTCGAACGCAGTTGCGCGCAAATCCCGGTGAGCACGCGCGCCGCCAGCCCGGTTAGTTCGGCGGCATCAATTTCCCATGCCCCCGCTTCACTGGTTCGCGCATGATACTCAAGCTTCGAGCCGAAGCCCTCGATCTCTCTGCCCTCAAATGAGTAAAGAAGTGTGCGAACGGAAGAACTGCCCACGTCGAGCGTGACGATGGAATCCAACAGTCGTTGTAACACAGGTGGGTAACACAGGTTGCAGCGCAGATTTACCGCCCGAATACGGACCGTCAGTCCGGGTGGAATATCCTCGAATTATGCGTTCGCATTGCTCCCCGTCCGATCCTTCCGGCTGTGCGCCGTGCGGACACCCGAGGTGTTCGTGGGGACAGTAAGAGTCGGTGTTTTCGGCTGGGGCATCGTAGCGCCGAAATCCCCTAACATCGCCGCTTTTGAAAAAAATCTCGAATCATCGGAAACGTGGCTGACGCCCTTCAATGGCTTCGGACCCGACAATTTTCTGGCAGGAATACCAGAGTTCAATTTAGAGGATTACCGGGACTGGATTAACCAGCGATTTGCGCCGCGCCATTACCAGAATCTGGCCGAGAAGATGGACCTGCCGGCGTTGTACGCGATAGGCGCATTCATCCAGGCTTTGGGGCAAAACCCCGGGCTGGAGGGGGAACTGAAGTCGCTGGGCACTCAGGCACAGGTGTATGTGGGGACGGGGCTGGGCAGCCTTTCCACCATCTACGACGCGAGCATCCTGCATTACGAAGCGCAAAAGCGCTGGGATAAGTTCTGGGCTGCCCCGGAGCGGAATGCGGCGGTCCGCGCGTATCTCTCGCAGGCTTCGCCTGAACCGCCTGCCGGTGTGCCGCGTGCGCCCGATACCGTTTGCGACGACGAGCGCGGCGCTGCGGAGACGCAGTGGAATCGATACTGGATGGCGCTCTCCGACGATCTGCATCGGTATCTAAAAGAGCTGGCCGAACTGGAGAGCCTCAGAATTGAGGGCGAGGTAGAAACAGGCAAACTGAACGCCATCCGTGAGAAGGAAAAACGCCGCGGAAAGCTACAGGAGAGGTGGGGTGCGCCGGAGCCGCCCTGGAAAGTTTCGGCGACTGTGATCTGGAACATTCACAATACGCCGGCCGCCCAGATCTCCATTCTGGCCAGGACTCACGGGCTGGCCTTCGCGCCGGTGGCAGCCTGCTCCACTTTCGGAGTGGCGCTGAAACTGGCGATGGATGCCATTCATTCGGGCCAGGCGAAATTGGTGGTGGTGGGCGCGACGGACCCGCCTCCGCACCCTTTAACCGTAGGCTCATTCTTCAGTGGGCGCGTGCTGTCCGCCGATGGCTCGGTCTCGGTTCCGCTGACCCGCATGCAGGGTACGCATGTGGCTGGCGGATCTGTGATCTGGATCGTAGGGGACATGGATTATTGCCGTTCGAAGGGGTTTACGCCACTGGGGATGGAACCGCTCGCCGTGGGCGTCAGTTCGGATGCACATCACATCATCACCCCTTCAGCGGAGGGTCCGCGGATCGCGATGCAGGATGCTCTGGGACAGGCTCATGTCATGCCAGCGGACATTGGCACCTGGGATTTGCACGCAACGGCCACGCCTGGCGACTACTCCGAAATATCAACCTTCAAATCGATGTTTCCCGATTCAGTTCTGGTCACGGCGCGTAAGGGAACGTTTGGCCACGGCATGAGCGCCGGTGGTGGATGGGAGTTAACGGCGCAATATCTTGGCTACGCGAAAGGCCGCCTTTACCCTACCCCGCTCACCGAGCATGATCTGAACCGGTCCATAGCTGCGGTTCACGACCGGATCGATTACGATGCGGCGTGCGATGCTCCTTCTCGGATGGGCGGGAAACTCTCCAAGGGGATCGGCGG
>JAUZEU010000206.1 GCA_030838885.1 Bryobacterales bacterium
GGCTCTGGTCAATGCACTCGCTGTAGCTTACCGTCTCAGAACGGGAAAGGCCGCCGCAGCCCACGCGGCTTGATAATGTTTACAGAGCCGCTCACTTTCAACGGTAATCCGGACATCCTCCTTCGGCCGCCCCAGCAATGAAAAAAGGGGTGCACCGGCGGGCAGATAATGGGAGCGCTGGAGCAGGTGAGCCGTTCAGCGTTATGGGTAGCGTCAGCCCCCGCGATGAACCTGGTTCGGCCGGCGTGGAGCGCACCCCTGAATTGAGCATCGTCTCGCGGAACAACTTGTAAAGCGGAACAACTTGTAAACAGGTAAGCGCCGGCGGGCTTCAGCCGAAAGGAGAGCTCATGATTCCGGCTGTCATTGAAAGATGCGCGGGCATCGACGCAGGCAAGAAATTTGTGGCGGTGTGTGTCATGACCGGCCCGGCCGATCAGGAAGGCCGTCACGAAATGCGAAAGTTCGGCACCATCCGCGCCGAATTAACCAGGCTTCGGGAGTGCCTGAAAGCAGAAGGCTGCACAGATGTGGTCATGGAGAGCACGGGCTGCTACTGGAAGCCGGTGCTGAACGTCCTCGAAGACGATCCGGATTACCGGCCGCGGATCGTTCCGTGCCGCTGTGCGTATCGAACGGTTTACGGCGGCGTTCCGCTGGTTGTCCAGATTGCCAGCCTTGCCCCCACACGCGCTCAGTTCGACGGGTTTGCGGCGTGGCTCCACAGCTTCGTCCTGGACGGCGAACTTTGTGCGGGTAGCCGAGCGGGTGCTCTGCTGGGCATGGGCTGAAGGCGATCCGGTACCGGAGCCGGTCACCGAGGTCTTCCGGCAAAAGTTTGCGGAAGCCATTCTGGAGCAGATTTCCTTCCTATCGTTTGTAGACGGGGAACTCGATATGGAGGCGATTGCGGTGAGTCCGGCAGGCCGGATTGTGTTCCGCCGGATTTCCAGACCGGTGGCGTTGCCGGTGGGCAGGACGAACGCGGTGCTGCGTTATATTGCCGATACGCTGAGCGAGAACTCGGCCGGGGCGGCGCAATGGCTGCTTGAGCTGGCGGGAAGGCCGTGCTCGAGAAAATCGGCGAAGGAATTGCTGGCGGCGATGGCGGTAGTACAGCCGCAGCTCATTCGGCGCGAAAACCGGAGCACAGCTGTCAGAGCATTCGAGGGTAACTGGCGGGCGCTCCATTCCACAGGACCAGACGTTCCGCTTTATCTGAACTTCCTGCATCGGAATATAATCGCGGCCGGAGGAGGTTATGAATTGGCAGATGGCGCTGAGGTTCTGCACGAGGCGCAGGCCGCAGTGCTGGGTGGCATGATGCGCTACTCCGCGGGGGAAATTCTGAAACCCGAACTGGCAAAAGAGTGGACGGCGGGCCTGGGACTGGTTGCGATGGAAGGCATTCGCCTTCTGGGGCGGATCGCAGGAGAGTTGCGCGACGGGACCATTTCAAGCCGCGAGAATGCTCCGGCGCGGGATCCGGCTGCGGCATTCCGGGCGCGAGTGGTTGCGCAGAGCGTGTTGGCGGCCTTGCTGTTGACCTCGTTTCTGATTTGCCTGAGGGGGGCCGCGATGGCGACGCAACCCTGGACCGGGGTGCTGAGTTTGCTCTCTCTTGCTAGTGCGGTCGGGCTTTTTTGGTCGGTTTGGAGGATCGGGTGACTGACCGGTCGGTCGAGGTTTGGACTGTTCGTCTGGACCCGTCCGATCACGACGTAGCGGCTTTGGAGAAGCTGCTGGAACCGGGCGAAATCGCGCGGGCCAACCGATTCGTGTTCGAGCATTTGCGGCGTACCTGGATCACGGCGCGTGCCGCATTGCGGATTTTGCTGGGTACTTATCTGGGCGTTCCCGGCGAAAGCATCAGGTTGAAAACTGAACCGAAAGGAAAGCCGGCTCTGGATATTCGGGGCGAGCTTCTGCGGTTCAATCTGTCGCATTCGGGTGAGGTGGCTTTGTTTGGGTTTACCCGGGCATGCGAGATCGGCGTGGATGTGGAACAGGCGCGCCCGATGGACGACATGGGCAGCATCGCCGAGCGGTTCTTTCATCCTGAGGAGGCTCGCGAACTGCTGGCACTTCCTGTCTCTGAGCGCGAGGCGGCGTTCTTCCGTTGCTGGACCCGCAAAGAAGCGTATCTAAAGGCCATTGGCGAAGGATTCTTTGAGCCACTTGAGAGCTTCCGGGTGAGCTTTCTTCCCGGTGAACCGGCGGGGATTTTGCGCATCAGGGGGGATGCGAATGCAGCGCGGGCGTGGACGGTGCATGATGTTGAGTCTGTTCCGGGGCACGCGGCGGCATTGGTTTATCGGGATGCGCCGCGGCCGGTGCGCTTGTTGCCCCGCATATCGCCTGATAAATTACTTCAGTTAATTTGAGTGTGGCCAAAGGAGCATTGGCTGGGATCGTGCAAGAGATGTTCCGATTTCTCGCCGAGTAAGAGCGTGAGCGCTCGGCGGCGGTGGTGGCGGCACGTATCGCCACTCCGGAGCGCTGTTCCATACCGATCGGCTCGCGTCTGTTCCTGACCGGAGAGCAACTGGCGAGCGGATGGTTGCTGCAATCCACGCTGGGGCCGGATGTGCGGGCCAGCGCCCAGGAAGCGCTGGCCTCACGGAAATCCCGCGTGGTGAAGTTTGAGGATTTCGAAGTGTTTTGTGAGGTTTATTGCTCCAGCGCTGCCGCTCTTGATTTTTGGCGGGAGAAGCTGATCCGGGCTTCCATCACGGATCCGAGTTCGCCGTTCCAGGCCTGAGCGCGGGGGCCATTACGATCGATGGCGGACGGATTTTTGTTCGCGTGAACGCCAGGCGGGGTGAAACACTTCTGCAATTGATGGGGCGGCAGCGGATCCGTTTATCGAAGCGCAAGGAGATGCGAGGCCTGGAGAGGAGAAGAACAAGTACTCGATGTATGCGTTTGGGGCCGAGTTTGCGGAAGTACTGGTGGATGCGGATCTGGGGCATTGCGTTTGTCGCGAATGGTGGGGGCGTTTGGCGCGGGGAAAATTTCGAATGCCAGGACAGCGCGAATCAGTTCATGGGCGGGATGATCCGGGGCATCAGCATGGCGTTGCTGGAAGAGGCTGTTTACGATGCGCGGCTGGGCAGAATAGTGAGCAACAATCTGGCGGATTACCACATTCCGGTGAACACGGATGTGGCCGGAGTGAGGCGCTCTGGGTAGACGAAAAGGATGAATATGCAAATCCGATCGGGATGAAGGGAATTGTAGAGATCGGGATCATGGGGTCCGCCGTGGCCGTTGCGAATGCCGTTTATCACGCGACCGGCAAGCGGGTTCGCGATTTGCCGATTACGCTGGACAACCTTTTGTAGGCAACTGGGCAGGTGTGGCAGGACGTGAAAAAACCACCTGTCACGGGAGTGGCTACCGGCCGATTTTCCGGTTGCCACCGTGGCGCGGCACATCGAGTGTCGCGGCCCGAGGTTCACGGCCTGCTCAGCACAGGACCGGCGAGTATGCCCGCGTAGCGAGCCATCAGACAATGGGAACAGACTGTTTTGTTCACATATGATTCCCTTCCCTCTTCGGAACCTTCGGGCTTTTGGTTTGCCCCGGGCGCGTTGGTAGATGAAGGTAGCGTCTAAGCATCAGGAGCTACCCGGCCGTCACGATTATCACGGACCTGTAAGGCCGCGCCACCCGGTACTGCGCACATGGAAGATGATGCGGTACCGGCTGCTGGCGCTGGTGGCCGTAATCGGTCCAGGCTTCATCACCGCCAATGTGGATAACGACCCTGGCGGCATTTTAACTTACTCGCAGGCTGGCGCGAAGTATGGGTACGCGCTTCTCTGGACGCTGATTCCTACGACCATTGCGCTGATTGTCGTTCAGGAGATGGCGGCCCGCATGGGCGCAATCACGGGAAAGGGTCTTTCCGACCTGATTCGGGAGGAATTCGGGTTAAGGCTGACCTTTTTCACGATGCTGGTGCTGGGGCTGGCCGATATCGGGAATATCGCGGCGGAGTTCGCGGGTCTGGCGTCGGGGCTCGGGATATTCGGAGTGAGTAAGTATATTTCGGTTCCGCTCGGCGCACTGCTGGTGTGGGGTGTGATCGTGAAGGGTTCCTATAAGCCGGTGGAGCGGATTCTGCTGGTGCTTTCGCTGATCTATTTCACCTATCCGGTCTCCGCGTTTCTGGCGAAGCCCGACTGGAAACTGGCACTTACTAATACGATTATTCCGCAATTCAACTCGGATCCGAATTATCTGATCATGATTGTGGGGCTGATCGGGACCACGATTACACCGTGGATGCAGTTCTACCTGCAGGCTTCGGTGGTGGAAAAGGGAGTTTCGAAGCGGGATTACGGATTGACGCGGCTGGACGTGATTTTTGGCTGCGTGGTGACGGATGTGATCGCGTTTTTTATTGTAGTCGCTTGCGCGGCGACCATCTTTCACTCGCAGCACCGGGACATCACGGATGTGGCCGATGCGGCGCGGGCTTTGGTGCCATTCGCAGGGAAATTCGCGGGGCTGTTGTTCGCGATCGGGCTGGTGAATGCGTCGCTGATGTCCGCCGCGATTCTGCCGTTGGCGACTTCTTACAACATCTGCGAAGGGTTGGGCTTCGAATCCGGCATCGATAAGCGCTTTGGAGAAGCAAAGATTTTTTACGGGTTGTACACGGGCTTAATCGTATTCGGGGCTGGGTTCGTGCTGATTCCCGGGCTGCCGCTGCTCAAAGTAATCCTCATCTCGCAGGTGGCGAATGGGGTGCTGCTTCCGTTTGTACTGTTTTTCATGTTGCGGCTGGTGAACCAGGAAGGCCTGATGGGGGAGTACCGCAATGGATTCTGGGGGAATGCCATTGCCGGAAGCACCAGCGTGGTGATGGTAGCGCTGACCGTGGTTATGATCTGGACCAGTTTCGCAGGCTGATATCATAGCTTTCGAATCGCAAATGTCAATGGAAAGAATCAGTTGTCACTACCCCGTGGCGGCAGCCCTGCTGCTGGCCGTTGGGGCGCCCCTCGCCGGGCAATTGCCGCCTAAACCCGGCCCTGATGCAACCAGCCTGCCGAGTACGCCGGGCACCAAGGCAACCATTACGGGGAGCCCTGCCGCGATAGCCGCGTCGAAGCAGGACCCCGCAGCGGTGGCTCGCGGAGGACCGCTGTTTGTGGCCAAGTGCGGCGGGTGTCATGGAGCGACGGCGAAAGGGACCAATCGCGCGCCCGACCTTGTGAGATCTTTGCTGATGCTGAATGACGAGAAGGGTTTGCTGGTGGGTCCGGTTATCCGCAACGGGCGGCCGGATAAGGGGATGCCGAAGGTCGATCTGACTGAAGATCAGATTTCCGACATTGTTGCCTGGCTGCATGTGCAGACTTACGCGGCGGATCACCGGGGCACGTATCTTTTTCTGGACGCACTTACGGGTGACGCGAAAAAGGGCGAGAGTTACTTCAATGGCGCGGGCGGATGCAATAAGTGCCATTCCGCGACAGGCGATCTGAAGGGCATCGGGGCGAAGTACGATGCGCACGATCTACAGGGCCGGTGGCTGCAGCCGAGGCGCGCTGCTGGTGGCCGCGGCGGCCGGGGCGCTGCGCCTGCAGCTTCCGCGTCTACCGTAACGGTGACGCTGAAATCGGGGCAGGTTTTGACCGGCTCGCTGGAGCGGCTGGATGATTTCAACGTGGCTCTGCGCGATGCGGCTGGCGACTATCATTCGTTCGAGCGCAATGGCGACAGCCCGAAGGTGGAAGTGAAAGATCCGCTGCGTGCGCACGTGGAACTGCTTCGCAAGCTGACCGATACCGATATACATAACGTAACTGCTTATCTGGAGACACTGAAATGAACCGGCACTCAATTATTGCAATCACTCTGACGCTGCTGCCGGGCATGCTGGCGGGTCAGTTACTGGATCCGAAGAAGCTGCTGGAGAAGCCGACCGATACCTGGCCAACTTATAACGGGGATTACTCGGGCCGGCGGCACAGTTCGCTGACGCAGATTAATGCATCGAATGTGCACGCGCTTTCAACTGCCTGGGTGAACCGCTACGGGTCCGGTCCCGGAATTTCGATCAAATCGACACCGCTGATGGTGAACGGGGTCCTTTACTTTACTGCGCCAAATCATGTCTGGGCGGCGGACGCGCATACGGGGAGGGAACTCTGGCATTATCAATACCCGGCCAACACAGGAAGCACCATCGGTAACAGGGGCGTCGGGATATATGGCAACTGGCTCTTTTTCGAGAGCCCGGACAGCCATCTGGTGAGCCTTGATGCGCGAACGGGTAAGGAACGCTGGAAGGTGGAGATCGCGGATCCCAAGCTGGATTACACATCCACTGTGGCGCCGATGATCATCGGGAACCATGTGGTCCTGGGTATTGGCGGCGATCACATCGATAACCCCGGATTTGTGCAATCGCGCGATCCTGAGACGGGTGCCCTGCAGTGGAAGTGGTACACGACGCCGCGCAAGGGCGAACCGGGAATCGAGACCTGGCCGGACGAATACGCGTCGGCTCATGGCACCGGGCAGGCGTGGATTCCAGGAAGTTATGATCCGGAACTGAATCTGTACTACGTCGGCACGGGAAATCCGAACCCGGTGATGGCGGATCAAAGCCGGAAGGGCGACAACTTATATACGTGCTCGATTGTGGCGCTGAATCCGGATACAGGGAAGATGGTTTGGTATTACCAGGTGTCTCCGCATGACACGCATGATTGGGATGCTTCGGTGCCGCTGATCCTGATTGACGGCGAGTATAACGGGAAGCCGCGGAAGATGATTGCGCAGGCAAGCCGCAACGGATATTACTTCCTGCTGGACCGGGCAACCGGCGAGCATCTGGTGACGGAGCCTTATATCGATACGCTGAACTGGGCAAAGAACCTGAATGCCAAGGGGCAGCCGGTTTACGATCCGGCGAAGACGCCGAAACCGGATGGGGTGTTGGTTTCGCCAGCCTCAAACGGCGCGACGAACTGGCCCGCGCAGACGTTTGACCCCGCGACAGGATTGCTGTTTGTGGGCACCAACCGGTCGTACAGCATGTACTACCTGACTGACAGCGACGACCATCCGGAAGGCTGGGCCGGGCTGGATACTCAGGCTGGTTCAGACGGCGCGGCGCTGCTGGCGCTCAACTATAAAACGGGCAAACCGGTTTGGAAGCACGAATGGCCAAACGGCGGCGGACCATCTCACATGCTGTCTACGGACGGGAGGCTATTATTCACATCCAACGGGACCAATTTCATCGCGTTCGCGCCGGCCACGGGTAAGATTCTTTGGCACACCGGGCTGACCGGCCCTGTTACTGCCGGGCCGATCACTTATACGCTGGAAGGCAAGCAGTATCTGGTGCTGGCCTCGGCAGACACTTTGTATTCGTTTACGATCAATGAACCGGTGAAGTAGGAGCAACTTTGTTCAGGGCAAACCCGTAGAGCGAATCGCCCGCCCCGACAACGACGTACTGCTTACCATCTAACTCGTAAGATATGGGCCCGTTTGCAACGGGCCCTGTTAGTTTGGAGTGCCAGAGGATGCTGCCGGTAAGGGCGTGGAAGGCGATGAAGTTCCCCATCTGGTCGCCCGTGAAGAGCACGTTGCCGGCTGTGGTGAGGACTCCGAAGTTGCCGCCGCCAGTGCCTGGGAATTCGTGACTCCATTTGATTTTGCCGGTCTTGTAATCGAGCGCTTTGAGGTTAGCCTTTGACCACAGGTTGTTCTCTTTGCCGGCGAAGCCTTCGGGCTTTTCTTCGTCATCCGTCATGAAGAGAAGGCTGTAATTGTCGGTTCCGCTTACGTAAAAGAGGCCGGTTAACGGGCTGAAAGAAGGGGGCGCCCAGTTGGTGCCGCCCGAGGCGGACGGCATGCTAAGAATTCCGTCGGGCTTGGGTTCCTTGGCCGTGTCAGGAATCGGCTGGCCGCGCCTGTCACCTTCTTTGACTTCGCCCTTCGACCAGTTCAGGGGCACGTAAGGCTGGGACACGACGCTCTTGCCGGTAACGCGGTCGAGAACGAAGAAGTATCCGTTGCGGCTGGCCTGCGCGATGAGTTTGCGGGGCTTGCCGTCGATCACACTGTCAATGAGGACCGGCGTCTGCACGGCGTCCCAATCGTGGGTGTCGTGGGGAGAAACCTGAAAGTACCAGGCCATTTTGCCAGTGTCAGGGTTGATGGCCACGATGGAGCAAGTGTAGAGGTTGTCCCCCTTGCGGCCCTGCCCGGCAAAGACCGGATTGGGGTTGCCGGTGCCCAGATAGTAGAGGTTCAGTTCGGGGTCGTAGGTGCCGGGCATCCAGGTCATGCCGCCGCCGTGCTCCATGGCGTCTTTGTTCGGCCATGTGTTGGCGTTCGGTTCGCCAGCGCGCGGGGTGGTGTTCCAGTGCCATTGGGTCTTGCCGGTTTCCGGGTCGCGCGCTTCCAGGTAACCGGGGACGTCGAGGGAATCGCCGCCCGTGCCCACGATGACGTGGTTGCCGATGACCATAGGAGCGGGGGTGGAGAAGTACTCGAGGCGAACGTCGCCGATCTCCACGTGCCAGCGCTCCTTGCCGGTTTTCGAATCGAGACAGATCAGGTAATTATCCGGAGTCTCGAAGTAGAGCCAGTCGCGATACATGGCCATGCCACGGCTGCCGATGTGAATGCCGCCTTTCGATTTCCACTCATAATGCCAGAGCTGGCGCCCGGTGCGGGCATCTACAGCCCATGCGTGATCTGGCACGGTGAAGTAGAGCACGCCGTTGACTTCGAGGGGCGTGGCCTTGACCGATACGCCGCCGGGCGCATTGGGGCCCATGTTGATCCGGTAGACCCAGGCAAGAGTCATCGCGCCGACGTTGGCGGTGGTTAACTGCTTCAAAGGGCTGAAGCGGCGACCCGAGTAATCACCGTTATATGAAGGCCAGGTATCAGTGGGTAACTGCTTCATCTTCGCGGGGTCAAGACCCTGGGCGAAGAGGCTGGCGGTGGCGAGGCAGATACAGAGTAGAGTTTTCATTTCATGCTCACCAGATAGGCCAGTACGTCGTGCATATCCCGGTCAGTAAACGCCTTCATCAGCTTGACGTGGCCGGCGAGCGGCTCAGTGATTTCTATCTGCACACCGGGCCCTTTGCTGAAGCCATGGTACTCACCGGACGAGTCTCTGAGGCCGACTTCAAAATCATCCTGATACTCCAGAACTCCGGAGGTGACTTTGCCAGCCACGGTTACGGTGGCAGCAGACCGTACAGCAGCGCCACGCCCGCCGGGATACACGATCTTGCCTAAGAGAACCGCATTATCGTACTTTGCTCCGATGCCTTTCAGGTCTTTGGTGAGGGAGTGGCAGGTGACGCAATGGGTGGCGAAGTAAGTCTCGCCGCGTTTGGCGTCGCCCGTGTTCACGTTCTTGAGTGTGTAGGATCCGCGGTCAATCGCAGCCTGCTGCCGGTCGCGCACGAAAGCCGCGATGTCTTTGATCTGGGGGTCCGTCATTTGCGGGAAGGCTGGCATTCCTGGCCTGCCGGCGCGAATTACAGGCCCGATTTCGTCGCCGCCTTCATCGCGAAGAGCAATGGCGGAACGCACTAAGTCAGGCCCTTCCGCACCGGTCGCATTCGTGCCGTGGCAGAAGCCGCACGAGGGGCCGAACAGCGCCTTTCCGCGTTCGACAGCGGCGGGATCGGGTATTGGGCGGCTAACAAGGAAAGTGCTGCGGCCCGGACCACGCCCGCCAGCAGGCGCTTGTGCGCAGAGAGGTATAGCGGCCAGCAATAAGGCCGGACAAAGAAATCTGGAAACGTTCATGTTCAGCTTCTACAGAAGTATCGTAACAGCGCCTCTGTAGCTGCCGATTCAGCGGATATTGCTTTCGACCAATTCGACCGGTTCGGCGAAGTGTCCTCCGAAGACTTCTTTCAACATGAACAGGCTGTAACCAACCGCCTGAGCGAGCTTGACAATGGGAGGCATCGATAGCTCATAAGGGTTAGTCACAACGTCGAGAAGAGCGGGACCGTCGTGGGCGAGCCAGGCTTCGATGCCGGACCTCACATCTGCCGGATCTTCGACGCGGATGCCGCGAACTCCAACGGCTTCGGCGACCTTCGCGAAGTTGATGTTGCCCTTGAAATCCACGCCATGATCCGGAAGGCCGGCGACTTCCATCTCCAGCTTGACCATGCCCAGAGTGCCGTTGTTGTAGATGAGGGTCTTGAAGGGTAAATCGTGCTGCAGGATGGTGAGGAAGTCGCCCATGAGCATGGTGAAGCCGCCATCGCCCGAGAGAGAGATAACCTGACGTTTGGGGTACAGCAACTGGGCTCCGATTGCCTGCGGGAGCGCATTCGCCATGGAGCCGTGGACCCATGAGCCGATCATGCGGCGACCGGCGGTCATGCGGAGATATCGTGCCGCCCAGACCGTGACCATGCCGGTATCGACGGTGAAGACGGCATCCTCGGCGGCAACTTCGTTTAGTATGGCGGTGACGTACTCGGGATGGATCGGCTTGTGGCCGGCCTTCCCCTGCGCGTGGGAGTTCAGCGAGTCGGCAGACTTGCGGTGGTCTTCGAGAGAGGACTTCAGGAACTCGCCGTCTGTAACGTCCGGGGGCAGCAACGGGAGGAGGGCCTCCAAAGTTTCTTTGATGTCGCCAACAAGGCCCAGGTTAACGTGAGTCCGGCGGCCCAGCTGTTCGGGGCGGAGATCGATCTGGGCGATTTTGGCCTTCTTCGGGTACCAGTCAGTGTAGGGGAAATCGGTTCCCAACATGAGGAGCAGTTCGCACTGTTCCACGGCACGAGCGCCGGACGGGATGCCGATGAGGCCGGTCATGCCGACGTCGTAAGGGTTGTCGTGCTCGATGATGTCTTTGCCGGCAAGGCTGTGGACGACGGGCGAATTCAGCGCGGCGGCAAGACGCATGACTTCGGAGTGCGCGCCTGCACAGCCGCGCCCACAGAGCAGAGTAATTTTGTTGTGCTCAGTCAGCAGTTGGGCGAGACGCTGGAGATCGGCATCGGTTGGCCGAATCCGGGGGCGGCTCTCAAAGACGGAGTGGGCGAAAGGGGCGACATCGGGCACCGTGTCTGTACCTACGTCACCCGGAACTACGACGACCGAGACTCCGCCTTTCGAAACGGCTGTCTGGATTGCGATCTGGAGAACGCGCGGAATTTGTTTGGGCGTCAGAACGGTTTCGCAGTAGTGGCTGCATTCCTGGAAGAGCCGGTCGGGATGAGTTTCCTGGAAGTATCCGGTGCCGATTTCGGCGCTGGGGATATGAGCGGCTATGGCGAGGACGGAAGCGCGGGTTCGGTGGCAGTCGAACAAACCGTTAATCAGGTGTAGATGCCCTGGGCCACAACTGCCCGCGCATACGGCAAGATTGCCACTTAACTGCGCTTCAGCTCCGGCGGCGAAGGCTCCGGCTTCTTCATTGCGGACGTGAATCCATTCGATGCCGTGGGTTCGCCGGACGGCATCGACGATGCTGTTCAGGGAATCTCCGACCACGCCGTAAACTCTCTTTACACCAGCCTCAACGAGGGCCTGGACAATTACTTCCGCTACTGTTGCCATGGGTGCGGCGCAGCAATTCCAGGCCCACAGGACGTTACTGCGGGATAGGACGGCCCATCGATTTATAGATGCCTTCAATGGTGGCGATGTTGGTCTGCGCTTTTTTATTGTCTTTGTCGACGGTGAGCACCTGGCGATAGGTGCGCAGTGCCGTGGGGTACTTGGTGCGGGGCGGCGCGGCGTCATCAGCCATGACCGAATCCGCCTTGGCCAGCAGGGCTTCCACCAGGGTGTTTTTCACTTCGACCGACTTCGGATTGGCCTTTGAGGCAGCTTCGAGGGAAGTGATTGCCTCGTCGTACTTCTTATCCGCGATTTGTTTTTTGGCCTGCGTAACGACTGGCTCTGCCGCGAAGAGCGCTACGGTAATAGCGCCAGCGAGGGCCAATGCGCGTGCGGGTCTGATTAAGTTCATGCTCAAATTGTATCGAAACGCAATATACTCCAGTCTTGCGGACTGACGAATGGGGGCCGCTTCAAGCTTCGGGCCGATACCAGACGCTGGATCTGTTGCGGGGCTTCGCGCTGTTCGGCGTTTTGATGGTGAACCTGCTCACATTTTTTCGGGTTTCCCTGTTTGAAAACATCGTGAACCCCCATACGCACCCGGGTTGGGCCAACTATGCAGTGGACGATGTTATGGCGGCGGTGCTGGAATTTAAGGCGTTCGAACTGTTCTCGCTGACGTTTGGCATCGGGGTGGCGGTGCAGGCCGAGCGCGCGCGTCAGCGGGGCGTAAACGCTGAAGCCTTTCTGGCCCGGCGCTTCCTGATTCTGTTTGTGTTCGGCGTCGCTCATCTGGTGCTGGTTTCCAATGTGGACATACTTACGATGTATGCACTGTGCGGGCTGGTTCTGATTCTGTTTCTCCGGCTTCCGGCAGCCGCGCTGGGCATTGCCGGGCTGGCTGCGATTTATCTGCCTTCGGCGCTGCCGTTGGGGGATGTGTTGCCGCCTCAGTCTGTGATGCAAGCCCATGCGGCGAGCGCGACACAGGTGTATAGTCATGCCGGTTTCATGAGTATTCTGCTGTTTCGCTGGAACGAAACGAAAGAAGTGATTGCGCCGCTGCTGGCGAGCGTGGCACAGAGGTCGCTGGGTCTGATGATGGTGGGGATGGCGTTGTGGCGGGCCGGAGTGGTTCGTGAACCGGGGCGGTTCCGACGAGTTTTGTGGGTTGTTTGTCTGGGCGCCGGATTGGTCGGGGTCCTCAGCGGATCCAGCGTCCCGCTTGCGTTTGCTTACGCGGCTGCCTTGATGGCATGGCGGCGATCGGAGAGAGTTGCGCGCGTTCTTTCACCCGTGGCGGCCGCGGGGCAGATGGCGCTCACGAAT
>JAUZEU010000230.1 GCA_030838885.1 Bryobacterales bacterium
ACTAAACAGGCGTTCCCGCCTGTCCTTTCCAGGCTTGACCTGGACCCAACCCCGTTTCCGCAATACCGCCAGCGTCCGGGTTAGCGTCGTACTATCCATTGCGAAGCCTGCGCTCAGCCGTCCCTGATTGGCCTGTCCAGTCGTAGCCAGTGCGGTGAGCAGACCGAATTGCGTGATCTCGAGTCCTGCTTTTCTAAGCTCCTGTTCATAAATCCGCGTAACGATCCGAGTGACGCGTCGCAGGTTCTGACACGCGCAGGGCAGGTCAAAGAGTGCTGCAGTCTGTTCTCCGGATTTCTTCCCTGTCATATTAGATGTATCTACATCTTATGCACTTGCGCGTCAAGTGAGCCGCGCGATGCCTGAGAAACTAAGGCCGGTTTGGTTCATGCTTTTCACGAGCATCTTGCCGGTATTCTCGCCCTCCAGCATACCGATAGAGGCCCGCGGCATATTTGTAAAACCCTCCATGATCTCCTCGCGATACTTCAACCTTCCCTCCTCAAGCCACTGGGCTAATTGCGCAAGCGCTTCGCCCCAGCGGCTCTGAAACCGCGTCAGGACGAAGCCTTCCACACGCAGCTGTTTCGCCAGCATGAAAAGAAGGATCGAAGCGTGTTGGATGTGAACGGCGTTACGCCCACGCAACGAGAAGACTTCAAGCCGTAACAGTGCGTTAAGTCTGCCTTGAAGATCCGCGGGCGGAGAGGCTGGTCATTGCGAACCGGTTGATGGATGGGGAGCGATTGTTGGGAAGACTAAGAACTTAATCGAATCAGCTTTGAACGTTTTCTCCGGATTGCCGCTACTCCGGCCAGACCCGCCGGACCGGTACTGAGGAGCGCCATGGTGGCTGGTTCAGGTACTGCATTCAGTCCGGGAGCGGTGATTTGTCCGCTGCCAGAAGTAGCAAGGGTCGCAAAAAAATTAGGCGCAGGATTGCCAGAAGGCGCGATCACAATGGTGACAGGCGTGGCGAAGCCGGTCGCCCCACTGAAGATACCTGTGCCGCCCAGAATCGTCATGGTTTCAGAAACCCCAAACACGTGAAAGTCTGTCCCCGTGAATGTGTCGGCTCCCCCGTTGAACGAGGCGGTGAAATTAAGCGATACCGTGGACGGTACAAAGTCACCTGAAGGTAACATTGCGAAGGTGACTGTTCCTGTTTCCGAGTAAATCGCACTGCCAAAAGGCGCAAAAGATCCGGACCCGCTATTCGTGGCGGGGACGGTCAGAGTAGCCGGACTGGGGACACCACCCAAAAATGCGTCATAGGTAACTTCAAACGTGAACGGTATTGTGGCAGCCTGCGCGCTGATGGCGGAGCCCGCAGCAAGGATGAGCAGTTGGCCTACGAATGCCAGCGGCGCGCCGCGCACCTGTTTCATACAGAGTTGATTCACAGTCACAGGTTGCGCCATCCGACAACCATACATGAATCCAACACAGGTTGCTTGCGGCTGCCGCTCGCGCAGTGGCGGGCCTGTTCAGGAGCACACATCTGAACGGTGTCTGTCCAACCGGGCTGATGCTTTCTGAACACCATGCGCAATTCTGTTCAAAACGGCGTGGCGCAAAGGACCCATCTTAGGAACGCGGGCGTGAGTCACCCAGCAATCAAAGCCTGCCCCCAATGATACTGGTGCATGGCTGCGGGTGCGATCACAGATATTGAGCGGCGCAGGCAGAGTTCTTTAGTGCTTCCGTTCGTCGCAGGCGCGGTCGGGTACGGCGTCATGGCGGCTACAGCATCCGCGCGTTCTTCTGCCCATTGAGAACCAATTCTGTGGCCAGGAGGGCGGCGGCCTGATTCTGGGCCACTTGCGTGCGGTTCACGATGTCTGCGACGAACTGCGGCCCGAACGGCAGGACAAGATTTCTGCAATCAATATAGCGGCCCGAGCTGCGGTCGACAATCAACAGGTGATCTCCACCCGGCCGTCCCGCAACGTCGATGGTCTTGCGCAATTCGATATACCCTTCGGTTCCCAGAATGAAAGTCCGTTCGTCGCCAAATGCGCCTAAGCCATCCGGAGTTAGCCAATCCACGCGAAAATATCCAGTACCGCCATTGCCGGCGACCATCATGTCGCCGAAGTCCTGGAACTTCGGGCGATGCTGGTAATTCACGTTCGCCACCTGCGACATCGTCACTTCCGCCGTGGTGGATCCGGTGAAGTAAATGAACTCGTCGGCCTGGTGCGAGCCGAGGTCGCACAGAGTGCCGCCGTAGCGTACGGGATCCCAGAACCATTCGGGCCGGGTATTCTCGTTTACCCGATGAGGAGCCAACTGGACGGTCTGTACTACACGGCCAATAGCACCGTCTTTCAACAGCACACCCGCGTACGTTGTCGCCCTCGATTCGAGGCGGCCGTACATGATTGCGAAAATACGACCGGTTTTCCGGACGGTCCGCCGCACCTCGGCAAGCTGCTCCAGCGTGGTGATGGCGGGTTTGTCGCTCAGGAAGTCCTTTCCGTGCTGCATCACCCGTACACCGAGGGGCGCACGCAGATCAGGGATGGCGGCGGAACACACGAGCTGGATGGATGAATCGTTGAGGATTTCATCTTCGCCGCGGGCCACCCTCACACCGCCATAGCGCTTCTGAAATGCAGCGAGTGCGCGGGGAGTCGTGGAGTATACCGACACCAGTTCACCGCCGCCGCGCCGGATCGTGTCTGTAATGCCATTGATGTGGTTATGGTCCAGTCCGATGACCGCGAACTTAATCCTGTGTCCGGGCGTGTGCTGCTCCAGGGGTCCAACTGGCACCTCGTGTGTCAACTGGCCAGTCGTCTGGAAGGCCGGCGCCGTCTGGGGAAATCCGGCCATCATCCCGATAGATCCAGCGGCTTTCAGAAGGGAACGCCGACTTGCTTTATCCATAGACATGCCGGTAGTGTAGCTCCACAGGGGCCGGATGACTGATGGCTATGAGTTCCGATTGCTCCGCCGCGCGGTCAGGATACGGCGTTTTGTGAGATCGGACTGTTGCCTCGGCAGTCCCGAAATCGGGCGGATCAGGAACGGCAAGTCCCGATCACAACCCGAATCGATCTGCTTCAGGCGCGGCTGTTCGCCGACGTTGGGATGGGCGTTTCCCGCTCCTGAACAGCACCGCGTATAGAGTAGTTTCATGGGTCGATCGGTGGAAGAGTGCAATCGCCGGATGCTCCGCGCGAGGGATGCAATGGATCGCACGTTTGCCGAACCGCTCTGCATTCTACGACTCGCGCGAATTGCGGAGGTGTCCGAGGCGCATTTCATCCGCACATTCCGGGCTACGTTCAGCGAGACTCCACACCGCTATCTCCAGCGCCGACGCGCCGAGCGTGCCATGTTTCTTCTGCGAGCCACGGACCGGAGTGTAACGGACATTTGCTTCGATGTCGGGTTCAGCAGCCTTGGCACTTTCAGCCGTACGTTCCGCGAGATCGTGGGCGAATCGCCAACGGCGTTCCGGAACAGAGGACGGATGCCTGCCGTCCCGACTTGTTTCATCATGATGTGGGCGCGACCGAGCAGTTTTGGAGAAGCGAACGCCAGTCCGGGAACGCTAGAATGACTCACGATTCGAAAGGAGTCATTTACATGCTAAACGGCATCAACATTTCGCACGTCTTCGTCGCCGATCAGGACAAGGCTCTGGACTTTTACGTCGGCAGGCTCGGCCTGGAGGTCAGCAATGACCAGGATCTCGGGTTCATGCGCTGGCTAACGGTTCGCGTGCCGGGGCAGCCCGGACGCGACATTCTGCTCGAGAAGCCGGGCCCACCGGCGATGGACGATGCCACCGCCCGTCAAACCCGAGAACTCGTCGCTAAAGGTGCATCCGGGTTCACGATTGGGTTCACGACGGCAGACTGCAGAAAAACGTATGAGGCGCTGCTCGCCAAGGGCGTCGAGTTCACCCAGGAACCAGTTGAGCAGCCGTATGGCATAGATATGGGCCTGCGTGATCCGTTCGGAAATCACATTCGCATCGTGCAGCTCAAAGGCGCGTCCTAAATCGACTGTGCGTCGCCTGAACACCCGGCAATGCCCAGGCGACGCCTTCCAATTCACGGCACCTCAGCCCGAAGTCCTCAGCTTCATAGACTTCGACGCCTGGGCGGCTGAGCCAATCTCAGTTCAAGCCTGCCGCAGGTTGCCATCGGGCTGTGCGGGAGCGCCGGGGCTTTCATCGCTTGCCAGAGTTCACGCGGATGGGTAAAGAGTAACATCGCTACCGGGAATCGAACCCGATTCAGTTCGTCCGAACCAGTCCGAACCATTTATAAGTACTTGATTGATTCCAGGTAGAATCTGGTGAAGCATTTCGACTACGACGTGCGCGAACAGAAGCCAGGCTCGCCCTGAAGTTTTAGAATCAATCATTAGATCAATCAAAGGCGCCAAAGCCAATGACCGGCTCCTACGACTATCGCCTGGTTACTCTTTCGGTGGTCATGGCTGTGTGTGCTGCTT
>JAUZEU010000242.1 GCA_030838885.1 Bryobacterales bacterium
AGGATGCGATCGCCGACCTGGACGTCTAGCGGGACGACCTTGCCGTCTTCGAGACGCTTGCCCTTGCCAACGGCGAGAACTTCAGCTTCCTGGGGTTTTTCTTTTGCTGAGTCGGGGATAAAGAGACCACCAGTAGTTTTCTCGGCGTCGTTCTCAATCCGTTTAACAACGATGCGGTCATAGAGCGGACGAATGTTCATTTAATGTTGCCTCCAACTAAGTTTTGGTGAATTGGAATGGGATTCAAACGTGGAATCTTCTAACTCGTTTTGAGACCGATTCCAAGTCACATTATTAGCACACGGACGCGTTGAGTGCCAGAGATTATCTCGAAGTTATTGAAGTTGTTACAATTTTCTTAGGTGTTGACAGTCGTTGACTTAGATAATCTTTGGCCACCACTCTTTGAACCAGGAATCGAATGTATCAAGCGTTACAGACGTTTCCTTGGCCAGCGGGACTGCGATATCTCCGGATTTTTGCTTACGTATTGCGACTGCTCGTTTAATTCCTACAGGTGTCGGGAATTTTTCGATCCAGTCGATGAATTCCGTCAGGCGGGCGTTCAGGCTTTCGCTGCGGACATGATCGCCGGCAGCAGCGGCACGTGCTAACCCGACGAGCAACTCGGGGATTGCGCAGGCGCACCCGGACAGAACACCGTTGGCTCCGGCTGTTATAGCGCGGGCCACGATCCGGTCGTTGCCCGCGAACAGGACAAAGTCGCGTTCGCGCTTGAGTGCGAGTAGCTCCTCAAAATAGGGCCAGTCGCCACTGGAATCCTTAATACCTGCGAACAGACCGCTGTCGAGCAGCCGGCGCGCGGTTTCGATGGAGATCCCCGAACTGAATTGAGGGATGTTGTAAAGCATCACCGGGACCACGCTGGCCGCTTCCCGGGCAAACTCCCGGTAGAAGGCTTCTATTTCCGGCTGTTGATAAGGAAAGAAATAAGGCGGCATCAGGAGCAGAGCGTCGGCTCCGGCGAAAACAGCTTCCTGAGCCAGGTGTAAGCACCCTCCTAAGGTGGTGTTACCGATACCAACAATCAGAGGCACTCGGGTTCGTTTTGATCCCAGATAAACAGCCCGCTGCCGGTCCTCAAAGGAGTAGTTCGCGAACTCCCCGGTCGAACCCATCAGGCATACGCCTGTAACCCCGCCCGCCGCCAGGAAGTCCAGCAGATCCAGCAGCCCGGAATAATCCACTTCGAGCGTGCCGGGGCGGTTCGGCGTGACGGCAGCCGCAAAAACACCGGATAAGTTGAGCTGCCGTGCGGCGCGGGCCATGATCGGTCGAAGGCGTTATTCGGTTTGCGGCTTGTATAAAGGCGTGAGGACGATGTTGCGGAATTCGACCGGGCCGTGATCGCCCTGCAGTTCGATCGAGCCGGGTTCACCCTCGAACGGACTGAAAGCGATGGCCGTAAGGCCCTCAATCTCCTGCTTGATAATGATCGGTTTACCGTTCAGTGTGACAGAAACGTCTCGCCCCACCAAGCGGATATCGACCGTCTGCCACTCGCCCGCCTTCTTGCTGGCGTTCAGCAGGGGCTTGATCCGGCTGTAGAGCGCACCATTAATGTGGGATTCGACCGGCTTGCCGTAGTCGTCCTGGATCTGAACCTCATAGCGACCGCGCAGACCGATCCCGCTGTTGCTCTTTTCTGCGACCTTATATTCCACATGCAGTACGAAATTCCAGTATTTGCCGGTGGTAATCAGGTTTTTTGCGTGCCCGGTGCTCTTAAGAGTGTTGTCCTCTACAGTCCAGCCGAGGTTTTGGGCGGAGCCAAGACCGGTCCACCCGGTAAGGTCTTTGCCGTTGAACAGGGTGACCGGAGCGGATTTCAGCCAGGTCCCGTCATCGTGATCCCGAATCTTCGGTGCGCGGTAGCCCGCGAAATTGACCGGTCCGCCAGGGCCTGTCATGTTCCCCTGCAGCGTAGAGCCGACAATCTTCGCCGTGTACTCCCGCCGGCCGTCCTTATTCTCAAAGGACCAGACCAACTGGTGCTCCTCGATCTTAAGGTCCTTAATATCGTTAAGGTCTCCCCCGGGGAAACCGATGAACTTGCCTTTGGGTTCGTTTGTTCCTGCGCCGGAAACTTCGAGCCACCAGGCTTTGTCGGGATTTTCTTTCAATAACTGGATATCCCACCGGCCGTTGAAGTCCACATCGCCCGCGATGGCAGCGACCGAAAAACAGAATAAGGACAGCGGAACACCAAATAGCAAAACCTTGCGCATCCAGTTAAGGCTACCAAAGAGGTAATCGGCAAGTGGTAGCGTGAATCGAATGCCCCGGCTCAGCGACGACGAGTACTTCGCCTTTTGCAAGTCTTATCCGGATCTCCGGCTTGAGCGGACTGCCCAGGGAGAAATCCGCGTCATGGCTTGGGAAGGAGGCGAGTCCGCATACCGGACCACCGAGGTAGCTTGCCAGCTTGCCAACTGGGCTGTAGAGAATGGCTGCGGAAAGGGGTTCGGCCCGACTGTGCAGTTTCTGCTTCCTGATGGGTCTGCTTTTTCACCCGACGCGGCCTGGGTCTCCAACGTGCGAATCGCAGAGCTGACTAAAAAACAAAGACGGGAGTCGCTACGTCTCATTCCGGAATTCGTCATCGAGGTTCTCTCGCCAGAAGATCGCCTCAGTTCGCTGTGTCAGAAGATGAACGCCTGGATCGCCAACGGCGTGGATTTGGCGTGGCTGATCCACGCGGACAACCGAACCGTTCATGAATACCGGCTTAACTCTGACGTCCGGGTGTATTCCGGGATGGATAACCTTCTGTCCGGAGACGGCCCTGTGAAGGGCTTTGTTCTCGAACTCCAGCATATCTGGCACGGACTTTAACCCCGTTCAAAGTACCCCCTCGTGCACAATAGAGGTTTCGTATGAGCCAGGGGAGCGAAGCCGCATCCACACCATTGATGCGTCAGTACCATGCCGTTAAGCAGCAGGTACCCGGCGCTTTGTTGATGTTCCGGCTGGGTGATTTTTACGAGCTCTTCTTTGAGGACGCGGTCACGGCCGCCCGCGAACTCGAAATCACCCTGACCGCCCGCAATAAAGAAAAAGGCAATGCCATCCCCATGTGCGGCGTTCCTTATCACTCAGCCGAGGGGTACATCGCCCACCTGATCGGCCGGGGATACCGGGTCGCCATCTGCGAACAGATGGAGGAAGCCAGCGCCGGCAAGAAACTGGTCCGTCGGGAAGTTACCCGCATCGTCACGCCCGGCACAGCCACGGACTCCCATCTGCTGCGCTCGCACGAGAACAACTACCTGGCCGCCGTGACGCGCAACGGCTCGAGGGCCGGGCTCGCCTATGTCGATGTATCCACAGGCGAATTCCGCGCCACGGAAGTGGATTTTGCCGACCTGCAGGGTCTTCTGGAAAGCCTCGGGGCGCGCGAACTGCTGGTCGCCGCGGAAGCGCCTCTGTTCCCCAACACTGAACCGAAGCGCTGGATCGTCACCGAACTGGAAGACTGGGTGTTCACCGCCGATTACGCGGACCGAATCTTACGGGAACATTTCAAACTCCTGTCTCTGGATGGGTTCGGTCTTTCAGGGAAGCTGAATGCAATCGCAGCAAGCGGTGCGGTGCTCCACTATCTGCGTGACACCCAGCGCGCGGCGCTCGATCATCTGGATCCGCCCCGGCACTTTGACCGTGCCGACACTATGGTGCTGGACGCGGTGACTGTTCGCAACCTGGAACTGATCGAGCCGATCTTCTCGGATGGTGGCGCGACTCTCGTTGCCATCCTGGATCAGACCTCGACCGGCATGGGCGGGCGTCTGATGCGGCAACGCTTGCTCCGCCCCTCGCTCGAACTCGCGGAAATTGAATCGCGCCTCGATGCCGTTGGCGATCTTGTGCGGGAGACCATCCTCCGCGTCGAACTGCGGAAGCAACTCGGCCCTGTGCTCGACATTGAAAGGTTGCTGGCCAAGGTCATGATCGGCAGCGCGGGACCGAGAGACCTGCTGGCCTTAGGGAAGTCGCTCGATCAGACCCCTCGACTGGCTGTTTCAGCACGCCTGGCCACCCGCGAATTATCCGCGCGAAGCGCCCAAACCTTCGGACGCCTCGACCCGGTGGCGGAAGCTTCGAGGCCGATTATCGATGCGCTGGCCGATACCCCACCGCTCCAGGTGGGTGACGGCGCGACCATCCGGGCAGGCTACGACGCGGAACTGGACGAACTCCGCGATCTGAGCCAGAACGGCAAACAATACATCGCCCAGATCGAGACCCGCGAACGCACTCGCACGGGCATCGCCTCCCTGAAGGTCCGTTTTAATAATGTGTTCGGGTACTACATCGAGATTTCGAAGGCGAACCTTCACCTGGCGCCAGCCGATTACGAACGGAAGCAGACCCTTGTCAACGCCGAGCGCTTTACCACTCCGGAGCTAAAGGAGTATGAACGCAAGGTTCTGATCGCGGAAGAGAAAATCCTTGAGATTGAAAAGCGGATCTTTGCGGACGTTCGGCAGAAGGCCGCAACCGAGGCGCAGCGGATTCGCGCGACAGCAGCCGCGATTGCGGAGTTAGACGTGTCCGCTGCTCTCGCCCAAGTGGCGACGGAGAGCCGTTACGCCCGCCCGCAGTTTTCTGAGACCGGCGAGATGAGAATTATGGCTGGCCGCCATCCGGTCATCGAAAAACTGGCTGGAGAAGAGGCTGGGCGTTTCATCCCGAACGACCTTTATCTGAACGACACCACGGACCAGATTGGAATTATCACGGGTCCGAATATGGGCGGCAAAAGCACCTACCTTCGGCAAGCAGCGCTGATTGCGATCCTGGCTCAGATGGGATCCTGGGTACCGGCCGATTCTGCCCTGCTCCCGGTGATCGACCGCATTTTCACCCGCATCGGGGCGTCCGATAATCTGGCTCGCGGCAGATCCACATTCATGGTTGAAATGACCGAAACGGCGGTCATTCTCAATACCGCTACTCCTCGCAGCTTCATCATTCTGGATGAGATCGGTCGCGGCACAGCCACGTATGACGGGCTTTCGCTCGCCTGGGCTGTGGTGGAGCATATCTCTGGCACGACCCGGGCAAAAACCCTTTTCGCCACGCACTACCACGAACTGACCGAACTGGCGGAAGCTCTGCCCGGCATCCGAAATCTGCAGGTGGCTGTGAAGGAGGCGGGTGACCGCATCATTTTTCTGCGCCGTGTGGAACCAGGAAAGGCTGATCGTAGCTACGGGATCGAGGTCGCACGCCTCGCCGGATTACCCGCTCCGGTGATCGATCGCGCCAGGGAGGTGCTGAAGTTGCACGAGCGGACTGAGCATCGGGCAGTCGAGCAACTGACGCCAAAATTGGACGCGGGGCCCATCCAGATTCGGCTATTCGAACCGGGTTCCGACGAGATCAAACAGAAAATCCGCTCGCTCCGGATTGACGACATGCGGCCGGTGGAAGCGCTGCGGTTTCTGGAAGATCTGCAGCGGGAATTGGGAAGCTGATGAGGGTCGCCGGGATCATGAGCGGCACGTCGCTCGACGGCATTGATGTGGCCATTGCCGACATCGCAGGTCAACGCGTCAGGACGATAGCGCACGCCATGACGCCGTATCCAGCCCAGGTGCGAGAGCGCATCCTGGCGATTTCGAACACGATCTGCTCCACCGGGCAGATTTCGCGGCTCAATTTTGAACTGGCTGAACTGTATGCGCGGGCAGTAAGGGCCGCCTGCAAACGGCGCGAGGTTCCGCTCGAATCCATACAGCTGGTGGGCTGCCACGGCCAGACCATCTATCACGAGGGCCAGGGCAGCAACAGAAACACCCTGCAGATCGGTGAGGCCGGAGTCCTCGCGGAGCGCCTCGGCGTTACCGTCGTCTCCAACTTTCGATCACGGGATATGGCAGCCGGAGGACAAGGCGCGCCGCTGGTGCCGTTTGTCGATTACCAACTCTTCCGCAGCAAAAAGATTGACCGGGTTGCTCTGAACATCGGAGGGATCGCCAACATTACGATCCTGCCAAAGAACGCCCGTCCGGAGGATGTGACTGCCTTCGATACCGGTCCGGGCAATATGGTCATCGACCAGCTGGTAGCCCGGTTCACGGAGGGGCGCCAGAACTTCGACCGCGGAGGCGCAATCGCTGCCCAGGGGCACGTCGACCGGGAACTGCTCGACAAACTTCTCAAAGACAGGTATTTCCAGACAAAACCGCCGAAGACGGCTGGCCGGGAACAGTATGGCCAGGCCTTCCTGAAGCTGCATTTTCCTGCCGGACGAAAAACCGAACCCAAAGACCTGATTGCGACGGCGACCGCCTTCACCGCCGCGACCATAGCCTTGGGCATCCAGCGTTTTGCGCCGGCGACACGGGAAGTGATTGCGGCGGGTGGCGGCACCCACAACCGGCAGCTAATGGCCCAGCTGGCGGCGTTCTTACCTGAAGTTCGGGTCGCCAACTCGGCTGAATTCGGGATCGACCCCGATGCCAAAGAGGCGATCGCCTTCGCAATCCTGGCATACCGGACCTGGCGCAGGGAGCCTGGGAACCTGCCTTCTGCTACGGGTGCACGACGCCCGGTGGTGCTGGGCGACATAAGCTTCTGATAATTCGAGCTAAAATGGCGGATTGACTCCCGACCCCGAACTTACCGAGCCACAGCCAGACCCGCAGAAAAAACGCACTTCTGTTGTCATCGTTTCCTTCAACAGAGCGGACAAACTCCGAAAGAGCCTGGAAAGCTTAGGCGATGAGCACCAGATCCTGGTAGTCGATAACGGTTCCACGGACGCCTCCGCTTTCCTTGAACAGGATTTTCCGGCCGTGCGCTTTATCCGCCTGCCCAAGAACTTCGGCCTTACCAAGGCTCTGAACATCGGTGTTCGTGCAGCGGATGGCGAATGCATCCTTTTATTGCATGACGACACGATCGTGACCGGGGCTGCGGTTACGCAACTGACGGACTTCCTGGAAGCCCACCAGGATGTGGGCGCGGTCTGCCCTCTGCTGACAAGCCAATCCGGAGCGCGCACTCCGCAGGTCAGAACGCTGCCTACACCCGCCGTGCCCGATCCCGAATTCCGTGCCGCCGGCGGCACCGGAGAAATCGCTGCAGAATGCGTATCTGGTGCAGCCATCCTGTTCCGTTCCTTTTTCTTACGCGCCCTGCGCCAGATTGACGAGCGCTACGGCAATTACGGCAGCGACATCGAGATGTGCTCGCAGGTGAAGCGCTCCAGCCGAAAACTGATTATCCTCACGGATACCACGGCAGTCCATGAACCCTCACCCTCGCCCATGAAATCCGGCGCGCTGGCAGGAGATCGCGCCGTCGGAACCGCGGTTTTCCTCGGCAAGCACCACGGCTTCATGGGGGGGATGTTGTACCGGCTGAAGACCGGTCTGACGGGCCTGGCCACGTTCCGTTTCGGTGTGGTGGCCGGGGCCTTTTCCGGCGCCAAGATCGACGGCACCAGTTAAACTCAAGACATGAGCCCCCTCTGGTGGGTACTGTTAGTGGCAGTCTGCACTGCCGGTTCCGGCTTCCTGGTCTATTTCATCATGCGCTCTCGGATGGAAGTTGTCCTCTCCAGGCAGCGGGAGGAACTCGCGGCTGTGCGTGCCACGCTCGAGGCCAGGCGGGAATCACTGGAAACATCGCTCAGGAACGCTGAGGAGTCAACGCGCCGTCAGGCTCTGGACGAATTTATGGCAGAAATCCGGGTGGAAGAACGGTCCTATGTGCGCGAGCACAAAGCGTTCTTCCTGACCCGGAAAAGCCTGATCCGGCAAGAGCGCATCTACTTTCGAAACCTGCCCCTCTCAAACTGGGTTGAGCAGGAGATGCCTTTCGAGGAAGGCGCGGACATCGAGCAACTGGCGCAGACGATGGCTGTGTTCAACGCTGCGGCGTTAGCCGAACCTGAGAAGGCTCCCATCCGGAAGCTTATCCGCTAAGGACACATCGCCAGGATTGATGCCTTATGTGTGACGCATTTGGCCCAGCCTGTGCATCGGCGTCACGAATCTGTAGCTGGCCCGAGCTGGCCCGGTTTCAGTAACGCGCGACTGCGGCGTCAACCGTCAGACTCCAGAGATCGATTCCGCCAGCCATGCTCTGGCAGTTTTCGATGCCCTGACGGCGCAGCCAATCCACTACAGAAAGACTCCGTACTCCATGGTGGCAAAACACGATCAAAGCGGGTCCATCATCATCCAAGTCCTGCAAATGCTGCGGGATGGAGTTCATGGGAATCAGTTCGGCGCCTTCGATGCGGGTGAGTTGCTGCTCCTGTACTTCCCGCACATCGATGAGACGGACAGCCTCGCCCGCTTGGATTCTGGCCTTCACGTCCGTGGGGGAAACTTCGAGGGGGATCTCTGGCATCAGGGCCAGTTTAAC
>JAUZEU010000247.1 GCA_030838885.1 Bryobacterales bacterium
AGTTGTAATCGAAGGCCAGTTCCAGGGAACAGGTGACACCCACGTGACGGCGTGCATCGCGCAGACGCTTCTCAAACCCGCGCGCCTCGTCCCGCGTCAGTTCCGCTTCCTGCATCTCTTCCAGAGCCTCATCCACTTCACTTTCCTCAAACTCGCGGGAGGCAAACAGAATCAGGTGCTGGCCGGCTTTTTGGGCCGTTTCGAGGAACATGCGGTAGTCAGGGAAACGCTCCACGTCCCATGTGATGACCGGCAACGCGTCCAACCCACCTGCATGGCTTCGGAAAACCGCAAACTCCGAGACAGCAAGAAAGTCGAGGATTTCGGTCTTCAGAGTTTCAAGGTTTAGATCCACTGGTGGCGGCTCCGTTTCGCAAGACCAGAATAACACCGGGAGGGAATGGACCCCGCGCGGAACAGCCTGGCCCTTACCTTTGGCAAGGTGTTCCTGCATCTATATTGTGATAGCTTCGGTGCAGTACGGAAACATGAAGCAACTGATCGCTCTCCTGACCACGGCAGCCCTTGTGGCATCCACGGTGCCTGCGGCCGACGTAGCCGAAAAGACAGCACCGCTGGGGACTTATAAGCCAGCTGAACGCGGTTACTGGGCCTTTGTGCCCCGGCAGGGTGCAGTTCCACCCGCGCTTACGCTGCCCGCTGAGAAAGCCTGGGTAAAGACGCCGATAGACGCCTTCATCCTGGCCGCGCTGAAGAAAAACGAACTCAAACCGGCACCGCCGGCCGACAAAGTTACGCTGATTCGGCGCGTCACATACGACCTGCACGGGCTACCGCCTACGCCCGAAGAGATCGACGCGTTCGTGAAGGATCAATCGCCGAAAGCGTATGAAAAGCTGGTAGACCGATTGCTTGCCTCGCCCCGGTATGGGGAGCAATGGGGACGTCACTGGCTCGATGTGGTTCGGTTTGCCGAGTCGGACGGCTATGAATACGACACCCACCGCCCCGATGCCTATCGTTTCCGCGATTATGTGGTGCAGAGTTTTAATGACGACAAGCCTTACAACCAGTTCGTAAAAGAGCAGTTGGCCGGTGACGAAATGGATCCGGCGAACGAGACTTATCTGGTTGCCAGCGGCTTTAATCGCCTGGGCCCGCTGCGTAAGAATGCGGGTAATCAGGACGTCGCAAGTTCCCGTAACGAAGTACTTACTGAGATGACCAATATCGTGGGTGCGGCGTTCCTGGGAGTGACGGTTGGATGCGCGCGCTGCCATGATCACAAGTTCGATCCCTTCCGCCAGTCCGATTACTATCGGCTGCAGGGGTACTTCTCTCAGGCGCAGCCGCATGATCTGATTCGCGCTACTCCGGAAGAGCAGGCGGCATATAAGTCGGTGGTTGACCCACTTCAGCTGGAAATAAAGCAGTTGCAGAGCAAGATGCGGAAGGCTCCGGAAGAAGAGAAGGGCAAGCTTCAGACTCAACTGGATGCCATCGATGAAAAGATGCCTCTGCCCCTCACGGCTATTTACGCAGTGAAGGACGATCCGAAGGCTGCAACGCCGATCCATCTGCTTTTTAAAGGGGATTACCAGCAGCAGCTCGATTCGGTGGGTGCGCGTCCGTTGGGTATTCTGCTGCCCGAGAACACTCCGGAAGAGCCCATCACTACTACCCAGCCGCGGCTTAAACTAGCCAACTGGATTGTAGATCCCGCCAATCCGCTCACGGCGCGTGTGATGGTGAACCGCATGGGGCAGTTCCATTTTGGGCGCGGGCTCGTGTCGACCGCCAAGGACGTCGGCCGGATGGGCGGCAAACCCTCTCATCCTGAACTGCTCGACTATCTGGCCAGTAAGTTCGTGGAAAGCGGTTGGCAGATGAAGCCGCTTCACCGGATGATTCTGCTCTCCAGTGCGTACGGCCAGTCCAGCGACACGCCGATGGAAAAAATCGCGATGGAAAAGGACGCAGAGAATGCGCTTGTCTGGAAGTTCACGCGACGGCGGCTGGAAGCGGAGGAGATCCGCGATGCCATGCTCACTGTCTCAGGCCGGCTGAACGCGAAGGTAGGTGGACCCAGTGTGATGGAGCCTATCGATTCGGACCTGGTGAAAATGCTGAAACGCCCGCAGTATTGGGTGGCGACGAAGGACAAATCTGAGTACGACCGGCGGACGATGTACATGATCTATAAGCGCAATCTGGTGCTGCCTTTTATGGGAGTTTTTGATGCGCCGGACATGCAGCTTTCCTGCCCCCGGCGCGAGCAGTCGACGCACGCTCCGCAAGCGCTTGAACTGCTCAACGGCAAACTTTCGAATGATCTGGCACAGTACTTTGCGAATCGTATTGCGGAATCGCGTAAGACCGATGCGGAGCGGATAGATCTCGCGTGGCGGCTGGCTACGGGCCATGCGCCGACCCTGAAAGAGAAGCAGATTGCTTCGAAATATCTGGCGGAAAAACCCGGCGACCCGGTGCGTCTGAAAGAACTGGCACTGGACGTCTTCAATCTGAATTCCTTCCTGTACGTGAATTAGGCATGCGCGAACATACACGATATCCCCGGAATCGCCGCGAATTTCTGCAGAACTGCTTTTGCGGCTTTGGTTCTCTTGCAGTCGCATCCATGACCGCCGACCAGGCGCGCGCTGCGGCGAAGTTCAACCCGCTCGCGCCCAAACCGCCTCACATGCCGGACAAGGCGAAGGCGAAATCCATCATCTTTTTGTTCATGGCAGGCGGGCCTTCACACCTGGAAACCTTCGACCCGAAGCCACTGCTGAACAAGCTGGACGGGCAGAAGCGTCCCGCTGAGTTTGGCGATATTCAGTACCAAAACGTGAATTCGCAGTCGCGTATTCTTGGCACGAAAAGGAGCTTCCAGAAGTATGGGAAGTCCGGCATCGAAGTGTCCGACCTTTTCCCGCATCAGGCAGAGGTGATCGACGATCTCTGCGTGATCCGTTCCATGCATGGCGACATGGTGGTGCACTCCGCCGCGCAGTACCAGATGATGACCGGGCGCATTATTCCTGGCTTCCCGGCTATGGGAAGTTGGGTGGTGTATGGGCTTGGTTCGGAAGCCGAGAACCTGCCCGCGTACGTCGTAATGCCTGATTCGCATGGTGCCCAGGAAGCGGGTGTGCCCATGTATACCAACGGCTTCCTCCCGTCGGTTTACCAGCCCACGATGTTCCGGCCCGGCAATAAGCCGGTGCTCAATCTCGATCTGCCGAAAGGCATTTCGCTCGATGAGCGGCGCCGCTCCATTCAGTTGCTGCATGATTTGAACGAGGCTACGGCCGGAGAGGATCTGGAATTTGCGGCGCGCATGTCGGCTTACGACACGGCGTTCAGGATGCAGACCGAGGCGCCCAAGGTTTTCGATTTGTCGAATGAGCCCAAAGAGACCCTGGATCTTTATGGCGTGGGCAATCCGCTCACCGACGACTATGGCCGGCGCTGTTTGATGGCTCGGCGGATGGTGGAGAACGGCGTTCGATTCGTGTGCGTGGTTTCCGGTGGTGGTGGACCCGAGGCAGAATGGGATGCTCATAACGATATCGAAGACAACCACCTGCGAATGGCCAGTTGGACGGATAAGCCCGTTGCTGCTTTGATTAAGGACCTGAAGCGGCGCGGGCTGCTGGATTCGACCATCGTGCTGTGGGGCGGCGAGTTCGGCCGGTCGCCGGAATCGGAGAAGAGTAAGGGGCGCGACCACCACAATACAGGCTTCTCTATGTGGGTGGCGGGTGGCGGGTTTAAGGGTGGAACGGTTTATGGCGCCACAGACGATATTGGCCTGAAAGCGACTGTGAACCCGGTTCACTTCCGCGACCTGCATACAACGCTGCTCAATCAGTTAGGGCTGAACCAGGATGCGCTCAGTTACATGCATCTGGGGCGCAAGGAACGGCTAACGGAAGTTCGCGGGGAAGTTATCAAAGATATTGTTGCGTGAGGGCGAGATTCCTCATCGCTTTACATTGGGATAATGTAAAGCGATGGCTGAAGCTGCTCTATCCTCGAAGAATCAGATCGTAGTCCCGCGGGAAGCCCGCGAGGCGCTCGGGGTACATGCGGGCGACAAACTGCTCATTGTTGTTCGGGGCGATACGGTCGTCATCCTCCCCCGGCCCGGTTCCTGGACGAAGGCCTTGCGCGGATTGGCCAAAGAGGTATATCCGTCCGGCTATCTCGACGAAGAGCGCGCTGGTTGGGAATAGGTCCCCTGGGGGCCTTCCTCAACCGGCACCGCAGGATTGCTCTCAATACCAGCATCTTCATTTAGTATCTGGAGGAGAATCCGTCATATGTCGAGATGGCGGGCGAAGTCTTCACGTGGCTTGAGCGAACGCCCAATGAGGGTCGCGCCAGATCTCGCCATCGCCGATGCGGCTGCCCGAATCAGGGCACATCACCGCCTCCGCACTCCGGATGCTCTGCAAGTAGCCACTGGTGTATGTTCCAGTGCCACCGCCCTGTTGACCAACGATCCTGACCTGGCCCGTGTCGACAGAATCGAGGTCGGCCTCCTGGATCGGTTGCGCTGAGGCGCTTGTTTTCCCGGCTAATCAGTGCTTCCCAGATACCGTATCGCCATAGCCGTGACGTCGTCAGATTGCGGAGCAGTTCCCGAAAATTGTTTCACCTGACGCAGCACATGATTCACGATCTCGTAGGCCGGCGCGTCGCGCCTGGCCTGGATGGCTTCCGCCAGACGGTCGGACTCGAACAT
Organism: Bryobacterales bacterium; assembly: GCA_030838885.1. Lineage (GTDB taxonomy): Bacteria > Acidobacteriota > Terriglobia > Bryobacterales > Bryobacteraceae > BOG-234. The sequence continues at coordinate 4,715 of JAUZEU010000247.1, forward strand.
TTCACCGTCCTTATCGAAAGCTTCCGTGACGCCATCGGTATAAAGAAAAAGGCCTTCACCTGGCGCAAGCTGCAACTTGCTGCCGGTATACCTGATCCCTTCAAACATACCGGCGAACAGGTTGACTCCTTCGTCTCCCTTGCGAATGTCTCCGGTTGGTGAAAAGACCCAGGGCTGATGATGCCCGGCATTGCAGTAATCGACTTCGCCCGTGCTTGCATCCAGAATGGCGTAGAAAATGGTCACAAACATGGGCGAATCAGTTTGTCTGAACAGAATGCGGTTGACGTATTCCACGCATTCCGCCGCCGAGGTGCCTTGCATGGCCGTTGCACGCAGCAGCGTTCGCGTCACAGCCATAAAAATCGACGCCGGCACACCCTTACCGGAGACATCCCCGATCACAATTCCAAGCCGGGACGAATCGATCATGAAGAAGTCGTAGAAATCTCCACCCACTGACCTCGCGGCAGTCATTTGCGCGTAGATATCAAATTCCGTCCGGTCCGGGAAAGGTGGAAACGTTCTTGGCAGCATGGATTGCTGTATCTGGCTGGCCACGTCCAGCTCGCTTTCGAGAGCCGTCAGCTTCAGGCGTACCTGGTGCCCTTCTCTGATTCCCTTAATCTCCTGAATCGTTTTCTGAACCGTCGTCTCAAAATCTTCGAAATCGATGGGTTTGGTGAGAAAGTCGTACGCCCCCCGGTTCATGGCGATCCGAATATTCTGCATATCGCCATAGGCGGACACGATCACAGTCCGAACGATGCGATCCAGGCTGGAGATTCGCGTGAGCAGCGTCAGCCCGTCCATCACCGGCATATTGATGTCACTCATGACGATATCGATGGCGTGATCGCTGTTCATCTTTTCCAGAGCTTCTTCGCCGTTGCGCGCAAACTCAAACTCGAACTCGCCATCGCGGATCTTGCGGCGGAACTTCTGTTTGATCAGCAACTCGACGTCTGGTTCGTCGTCAACGACAAGAATTTTGAATGCCATTATTTCCTCGGAAGCGTAATGATGAACTCCGCGAACTCGCCCTGCTGCGACTCCACGCGGATTTTCCCTCTGTGTTCCTGCACGATGATGTCGTAGCTCATAGATAACCCCAGGCCAGTGCCGGACCCTGCCGGCTTGGTGGTGAAAAACGGCTCGAAGATCTTCTCGCGAATGTGTTCGGGGATGCCATCCCCGTTGTCGCGAAGCCGAATTTCGACTGAGTCTCCCAGATTGATGGTGGCCACTCGCAGAGTCGGCCGGAACCCGTCTTTGGTACGTTGGGCCTTCTGGTCCGCTGCATAACAGGCGTTGTTAGCGATATTCAGGATAACCCGGCTGAGATCGTGGGGCACGATGTTCATGGGCGAAATGGTGGAATCATAATGTTCCTCTATGGTCACATTGAAGTTGATGTCCTGCGCCCGGATTCCGTGATACGCGAGCTTGACGTACTCGGAAACCAGCGTATTCAGGTTCGTTTCCTGCATGTGGCCCTGCTGGCCCCGTGAGTGCATCAGCATGCCCTTCACAATGCCATCGGCCCGTTTGCCGTGCTCGCGGATCTTGGCCGCATTTTGTTCCAGATCCTGAAGGGTTTCGGTCAGAAACCCGAACTCCCGCGCATCGATCCTTTCCTTTTGAGAAGTGATCGAATCGCGAATGTCGGAAACGAGCGACCCCGCAATTTCCGCGAAGTTATTCACGAAGTTCAGTGGGTTTTTAATCTCATGGGCGATGCCGGCGGTGAGCGTGCCCAGCGAAGCCATCTTCTGCTGAACCACGAGCTGATCCTGCGCCTTGCCGAGTTGCTCCAGTGCGTGCGCAAGATCTTCGCTCTTCTTCTTTTCTTTCTGATGGGCCTCGGTTAACTCCTTGCGAGCTCCGGCCAGGCGGCTGGACATGGCGTCGAAAGCCCTGGCAAGGTGGCCCAGTTCATCTTTACGTTCCAGCGCAATGCGATGCCCCAGCTCACCGCTTCCCACCGCCTCCACCCCGGCCTGGAGTGCCGTCAGGCCCTGCGTCATATCCCGCGATACGAAATAGACCACGACCATGGCCACCAGGGTGGAAACCAGAAATATTGAAAATGTGATCTGATCGCTGAGACGTGAGGCACTGCGAAAGTTCTCGCCCGCTGCTTCCGCATTTTCATTTTCCTCGGTCTGCAGCTTGGGCAATAGCTCCTGAATGACCGCGCGGCTCAGGGGCTCACCGCGAAGCACAAGTTCCTCAATTGCCTTTGACTGATTCACACCGAAGTTCTCGTAGAAGACACGCCAGGAAGCACTGAGCTGCCGAAAGGTGTTTTCGAACTCCGCAATGGTGGGGCTTTGCCCGGAAAGATTACGGATCTTCGAGACGTTGTTCCCAGCTGTGGCCAGGCGGCTGGAGAACTGGTTCTTGTCCCCCTGAGATGCGCCCGCGGCGCCTGCCTCCGACGCAATCTGGCTGAGCACGCTGATCTGTTTTTGCGCGTCGTTCAGCGTGAGTTGAACAGAGGAAAGCAGCGCCTGGCGTGTGATGGCCCGGCGAAGATCTTCCACTGCAGCCGAGCGCCGTTGATTGCTCCAGACATATACCCCGGCGTTGAATGCGAAAAGGGTCATAATGCCCAGGAACGAGAGTGAAAAGCGGCGCCGGATGGTCATGGTAAGTTCCAGCGACTGTTAGTGCAACGGATACGACTTATCGCCGGGTAACTTGCCATCGATTCTCAGTACCTTCATGCCTTTCGGAATTTGGGCGGCGTCGACGAACGCCACAGCACCGGGTATGGCCGAGACCAGATCCACCGCCATTTCGGTCGAGTAGACGATCTTGGGTCCTGCAGAGACGTCGGCGCGGAAGACCTTGGAAATCCAGTATTGCCGGAACTGCGCCTCGCTCATCTGGTAGATGGTTCGCAGAACAACGTCGCGTTCCGGGGCGACAGGGGCACGCATCAGGAGGACCACCCGGAGCTTAGGATTCCAGAATTGCCGTTCGCCCAGGAACATTTTGCGTACTTCCGGAAAGCTCAATTCGTCGACCGGGACAGCGGGGTTCACCACGATCGCGATACTCGCGGCGGCGGCCACCTGGGTGAGACACAAAAAGGACAGGATCAGAATCTTCATTTGGCGCACTGGTTTGTCCTTTAGAAGGTGAAGCTGGTTTGAACCCAGGCGACATTGATGTCTGCCAGACCGGGCCGCGATTGCCTGCGGTACTCAAGTTTGAAAGCGGAAAAATTAGAGATGTCGTAGCGAACTCCCAGCGTGGATCCCGCCAGGTTCGAGATCGCGCCCCGAAATACTAAGTCTGCCATCGGCACGTGGATGTAGTCATAGCGATAATACGGTTTCCATTGGGCCGCAAACGGAAGACGCCAGGCCATTTGCGCGTACCACGCCTGGCTGTTAACAGCTACATTCGAGCCCGGCCTCCGGTGATTCACGTTAAAGAACTCGGCGATGGACTCCGGGTTCTCTTTGCTCCAGACAAGGTGAGCCGACTGGATCCACTCCCGCGCTTCGGGCCGGCCGGTCGCGTTGATCTTATCGCGGTAAACGGCAGCGCCGACCTGCAGGCCATACAATTTATCGGGTTTAACGAATACATTCGCCAGCCATGCCTTGTTGTTGTTGACGTCGCCCCAATCGCCGGAGCGGCTCAGAACGGAGCTTCGGCCATTGCCGATACCGGCGTTGTAATTGAGATTCAGGCCTTTGGCGGAGAAGGATCCCTCCGCCAGCGTGCCCACGAAATGGACTGGAATAAAGCTCCCTCCGAACTGAATCATTTCCGGGCGGCTTGCAGTGGTCTGAAGCCAGGAGCCATGGTGAAATGCGGTGTTCCAGTAGCTGATCGGAGTGTGGTAGCGACCAAACGAAACCTTCAGGTGATCGCTTTGGTCGAAACGAATCATGCTGCGCTCTACTTCCAGGTTAAAGCCGCCGGCTGCCGGCGACCCGCTGCCCGCATCCGTTCGGGCGGTCATGCTGAGTTCTCCAAAATAAGTAACTCGCGACGAAAGCGCAGAACTCATGTGCAGGATGAACTGCCCTTCGTTGAAGCCGGTGTGGGTGCCGGGCTGATCGCTGGCGACGTAGTTGATGTCGCCAAAACCGGAAAGCCGCAGAGATGGATAGGTGGACGTTGGTTCCAGGGGCGTACCGTGATCGTGGCCGGCGGTGCCCATGCCGGCGATGGTCGCCGGGGCGAGTGGAGCTGCGGTCGCAGAAGGATCCGCAGCGGCGGAAGGCTTCTTCTCCGCGAGCGAACCAGACCGTTCGGATTCGAGTTCCGTCACACGGTTTTCGAGCCGGTCGATTCGCTTTAAAAGCTGCTGGATCAACTCCGTCTGTGCAGCAACGTCCGGAGCCTGTGCCCGCGCGAAAGGAGACAGAGCGCAAATTGCGCTAAATAGGGCGAGTTGCCGAGGGAAGTACCTCAGTCCAGGCATATAGATATAAGGCTCATTTTTAGCAGAATCAGAAGTCCGGTACTACACAAGTCTTGCGGTGAGCCCGTAACAGATTGCAAGTAGTACTAGTTAGCTCGCGGGCCTCACTCATGCGGCAGGAGCCGGTGCGCGAAATCGAACGGGTTACGGTTGTCCGCCGTGACGCGGGTTGTTTCAATGAAGGCGTGATGGGGATCAATCGCAAAAAGCGCACGAGTGGAATCTGGATGGCAGCAGCCGGAGTCGGCGGCGGTATCCTGATCAGCCGCCTGCTGCCGCCGGTTTATGCTCACATCCGGGGAATGGCGACTTCGGTCTTCCGGGAAGATCCGTTCGGGATACTCATTCAGCAACACCGGCAATTGCTTTCGCTCCTCGGCGAGATGGAGGAAACTCCGGCATCCGGCGCGGCACGGCGTCTATGGCTTCTGTTGAGGTTTAAACGGACGATTGCCAAGCATGCTCTGGCCGAGGAGGACGTAGTTTATCCGCTCTTGCACGAAAGCGCCGGAAGGGCCGAAGCTGCAGAACAGCTGTACCGGGAGCACGCCAGCATGAAGATTCACATTTTCAATCTGCTGCAATGCGTGACACATCAGGAGACCTGGATCAGAAACGTGGCGGCACTCAAAGACGAGATCGCGAGACATGCGCGCCAGGAGGAAGAAGAAGAGTTTCCCAGGGTCCGGGCGCTGCAGCAGGCTCGCAGATGGTCACGGCTGAACCGGAATATCCGTCAGGAAGAAGCCCTGATTCTCTGACACCCGCCGTCAGCGTCCGCACCCTGCAACCTGGCCTGGATTGGCAGCGAGCCCTGCGTTCACGGCTGCGCCGATGATAGAGATCGCGTCGTTCATGGGCACTACCTCAAAAACGCTTCCCTGCAGGGGCGACATCGTCACCATTTCGTGGAGGAACTGGCTCAGCAGATTGATTTTCACGAAGCGGGAATTCGGTCCGGCCAGGTAGAACTTGCCGGGCCCGTCCATATGAATGCTGTTGGCGGTTGCGGCTGCGAGGGCGCGATGCCAGAGAATCTCAAATTCCACACAGCGCGGATCTTTCAGCTGAGCATTCGCGAAGATTTCATCGGGCTCCAGATCCAGGAAGCGGAGGCGCATGGCCCTGTGCCCCATGATGCCTTCCAGATGGCCGCGACCGCCGCACCCGCAGTAGGTTTCTTTCGGGTCGAGCGTTACCACCATGTGGCCGCCCTCCCATATTCCTTCGATCCGCGGGTATCGTCCAAAGCCCACTCCATGGCCCAAAGTCCACACGCGAATCAGCCGTTCCAGGTGCCCGCGGGTTGAAGCGAGGCCCGCAGCGGTCACGTCCGCGCTGTTGAAGAGCCACACCGGAAGGGGGAACCGCAGACTTTCGAGGGCATCCGTCACCATGGCCGCGAGCCTGGCGCCCTTGGCCTGTTTCAGATTGGGGGAATCTTCAATCACGCCATTGCCAATGATTCCGGGGAAGCCGATGCCGGCACCGGAGGGAGTTGCTCCGTGATCGCGGCAGAGGTCGCGAATCATCACCGCGATAGTTTCCGCAATGGCTTCCATCGGCATGCCATGCACACCGGACGATTCCAGTTCTTCCTCTTGTGTCAACCCGTCCGCTGCCGAAAATCCCGCATCGGGATCGTCCCGTTCCGGTCCAGAGGACGGGTACCTTCTAACGGGGGCTGCCAGTTCGTAGCAACCCTTGACGGGGCTGACAAGGCCCACTGTGATTTCGCCCGCCGCTACTACACCGATCATATGGTCCGTCATCCTGGTCAGACCTCAATAACTTCTGAGCTTATTCAACCCGTTAAACGCCGCAGCCTTGTAACACTCCGCGAGCGTCGGGTAATTGAAAACTGTATCAACAAAGTACTCCACGGTGCCCCCCAGAATCAGCACGGCCTGCCCGATATGCAGGAGTTCACTGGCGCCCTCCCCAATGATATGCACTCCCAGCAGCAGTTTGGTCTCCCGGTGGAAGATCAGCTTCAGTCGCCCGGTGGTATCGCCCCGGATCTGCCCGCGAGCAATCTCGCGGTAGTAGGCGACCCCGACCTCGTAAGGAACATCCTCATCCGTGAGTTGCTCTTCCGTTTTGCCAATAAATGAGATTTCCGGAATCGTGTAGATTCCGTAGGGGTAATTCTCCGGATTCGAGTGCAGCGGGATGCCAAAAGCGCGCCCGGCAGCAATGCGCCCCTGCTCCATCGAGACTGAAGCAAGACTCGGAAACCCAATGACGTCGCCCACCGCGAAGATGTTGGGTTGCTTCGTCCGGAAGTCGGCGTCCACGGGAATGCGGCCCCGGCTGTCCGCCTCAATCCCGGCAGCTGCCAGATTCAACTCGTCGACATTGCCGGAACGGCCGACTGCATAAAGCAGCGCGTCTCCGGTGATTTTTTTGTTGCTCATCAGGTTCGCAACGACGGAGCCGCCCACTTCCTCCACGCTGTCCACCTCTTCGTTCATCCGCATGGTGACGCGACTGTCGCGCAGGTGATAACTGAGGGCTTCCACCATCTCCGCGTCCGCGAACTCGAGCAGGCGGGGACGCTTTTCGATCAGGATGACACGCACGCCGAGAGTCGCGAACATGCAGGTGAACTCGACTCCAATAACGCCGCCGCCGACTACGATCAGGGTTCGGGGGACCTCCGGCATGGAGAGAATCTGGTCGCTGTTGATGATCGTTGTGCCATTGATGGGCACTCTCGGAGAGACCGCCGGCTTAGTGCCGGTCCCGATGATGATATTCGGGGCCTCGATCTCCGTCTTACCTCTCGAGTTCTCCACCACGATATGCGTGGAATCGAGAAAACTTGCCTGCCCGGTCAGCATCTCGATGTTGTTGCGCGAGAGTTGAGCCTTGGTGACATCCACCTCAGTCTTGATCACGTGCTGTACCCGGAAAGACAGATCTGCCATGGAGATCTTTTCTTTCACACGGTAGTTGATGCCGTAGATTGCCTGGTAGTGATAGCCGGAGAAGTGAAGTACAGCTTCGCGAAGGGTCTTACTGGGAATGGTACCCGTGTTGATGCACGCTCCGCCGATAACCTCGCGCTTCTCTACGAGAGCTACGTGTTTTCCGGCTTTGGCGGCCTGGATTGCGGCTCGTTGGCCCGAAGGGCCTGAGCCGATGACGATCAGGTCGTATTGTTGCATTCAGACAATGTCATTTTCCTACATTAGCTATACCGACCGTGTGACAAATAGCAGCCGCCGGCACTAATGGCGGTTCATGATCCGGTCCAGGATGTCCGGAATCTCGAATACGGAGCGGTTGTTCAGCTTTTGTACCCGAACCGTGAAATCTGCACGCTGAACCGGATCGATCATCCGCCGGGCCGCCTCTACTACCTGCCCGCGAAAGCTGCTGAGCGCGATGCCTACACCCTGCTCTTCCACCCAGCGAGCGTTATAACGCTCCTGAGGCAGTGTCCACAGATTGCTCTCCACGATCACCGGTAAACCCAAAGCAACCGCCTCGCTGATGCTGCCGGGTCCGGGTTTGCCTATGAACGCATCGGACAGGCGCATGAGCCGCGGCACATCGGTTGTGAACCCTTCCACATGCATGGGAATGCGCCGGGGCAATGCATTCATCTCATTCCGCAGGCGCTGGTTTTTTC
>JAUZEU010000276.1 GCA_030838885.1 Bryobacterales bacterium
CGGATGCCGCTATGGTGTCAAAGATGACTTTCCTTGCCGCGGCCGGACATGCCTGTGGTCTGAGCTTCAAGGCGAAGGTGCATCTGGAAAAGTATCCGCAGTTTGCCTGGCAATCGCCTCTGCTGCGGGATATGGACGCTTATAAATGGACCCGGATTCACACCCGCCCATGAGGCGCAAGCAATGAAAATGCGCAACCAATGAAAGTCACGCCGTCCGCTGTCGAAGGCGTCAATATCTACGGTCCGGATGCCCCGGAGTTTGAGTCGGCGCTCGTTAAGATTTTGGGCCGCGCGCCCAAAGAGTTGCTGGTGCCGGCGCTGCCGTTTTCCGTGATCGTAGAGAACGCGTCTGCACGGGCCATCTGCCTCCTGGGAGTGCGTTTCGATATGACCGGTCCAAAAGCAAGGCAATACTCGGTGCTGCACTATGCGGACACTTTGCGCAATCCGGAAAAGGGGGAACTACGCCCTGGAACCAAACGCTTCGTTTGTGCCGAACCGGCTTATACTTCTCTGGTGATTCGCGGCGAAGTAGTGGCAGATACGCGCGGACGCATGAATCTGGATAATCTTCGCCGCATGCTTCATATCCGAGCTTCGCTGGACTGCATAGCTTTCGACGACGGGACATTTTACGGACCCGATTCGCAGGGGGGCCTTGAACGTTTCGCCCGTGAGAGTGCAGCAGAAGCTGCACTGTTGGCTGAGGTGCTGGATCTTCAGTCGGCATCGATTGCGACCATAGAAGCGGTCCTCTATGAGGCCGTGCAGGATCCACTGAACCGCGGGCGTCGCGGTGTCGCTCGCAAGCTGATTGAAGGCCTCGAAGCCGGAGGGCGCGATGAACTAATCCACCGCGCGAGAAGCTGGCGCTGCCGTATGCCGCTGACCCGGTCTGCAGTTGTGGCTGGCTGACGTCTAGGTCTTGCCCGCAGCCATCTTACGTTCCATGGCGGCCATCAGACGCGTATGCACGTCCTCCGGAATGGAGCAGGTCTTCATCCCGCGATAAACGGAGATGGTCTTTTTCGTGGTGTCGCAAATGACCCAGCAATTCGGGCATTCCGCGATATGCTTCTCCAGTTTCGTGCGGATCTCCGCGTCGGTTTTCTCGTCGAGGAAATCCGTCAGCTCGGCCAGGAATTCTTTACATGTAAGCAAAGGCGTCGTCTCCCTTGCGCTTGAAGAAACGCGTGAGTTTGTCGCGCAACTGCAGCCGCGCGCGCAATAAGCGGCTTTTTACGGCGGGAACCGTCAGTTCGAGCGCTTCCGCCGTTTCTTCTGTGGAGAGCCCATCCACATCCCGAAGCGTGAAAACAGTTTTGTAAATGGGAGCAAGACCGTCGATAGCTTCGCTCAGAATGGAATTCAGCTCGTCCTGGGAGTACTGTACTTCCGGATCCGGATCCCATGCGGCAATCTCTCTCGCCACTGTATCCTCGCCGGTGTCAATCTGCTCATCCAGCGACACGGACCGGTCCGTTTTCCGTTTCCGGAGCTTCATCAGCGCCTGATTTACGGCGATTCGAACGATCCAGGTGTAGAACTTCGAGTTGCCCTGAAACTGATCCAGGTGCTCGTAAGCTTTTAGAAATGCTTCCTGCAGAACATCTTCAGCGTCTTCCCGGTTTTGCGTGATGTTCATCGCGAGCCGGAAGATCTTGCCTTCGTACTGCCGGATTAAAGCGGAGAATGCAGAGCCGTCGCCTTCCCTGGCACGATTCACCAGTTCCAGTTCAGCTTTCGCCTCTTCTGTCAGTTCGACAGGTGCCGGTGGTAATGTAACGCTTTCCGTGGCCATCTTGCCCGATTCCCTAGTTTCCCACGCCGACGCCATCCTCTGCCACGGTTCGACAGGATTGCGCTGGCTTATCTGTTGCGCACTGATCTGTTCCGCTAAACCAGGGGTTTTGCAGGACAGTGGTGCTGTGCCGCCGGGGGCTTTCCGCAGCCACTCCGGTTCGGGAACTATGCCCCGATTCGCGGTCTGAAGCATCATACCGCTCTTGGATGTTGAACAGTCGCAAAGGTTTCGGCTAATTGCCCGTACCGGGTGCTGCGTCCTTCTGTCTGTCCCAGTTTTTCAGAACCCGCAAAATGTATTCGCGCGTTTCACGGTAGGGCGGCACGCCGTGGTAGCGCTCCACCGCCGCCGGCCCGGCGTTATAAGCGGCAAGAGCGAGCAAAACCTGATCCGGATGGTTCTCGTATTTCGCGAGCAGATCCCGTAAATACTGAGCGCCACCTTCGGCATTCTGTTGCGGATCTTTGGGATTCACTCCGAGTGCCTGCGCCGTTCCGGGCATCAACTGCATGAGCCCGATAGCGCCTTTCGGCGACAGCGCGGCGGGTTGAAATCCCGATTCCGCTTTCATGACGCTGCGGACGAACGATTCCGGCAAGGCGTATTTGCGGGCGGCCATGGCTGCGAGTTCCTGTGGAACGGGTGGAAGGTTCTGCAAAGGCGCGGGCAGGGGAGTCACTTCCAGGGTCGGGACTGAAACTACGAGGGGCATCGGCGCCTCGTCATCCTCGAATCGCACAACCGATGCAGCAGGTAAATCCGTCACGCCTCCGCCGGAGAACAAACGAACCCGTGCGCCCTCTGTCTCGTGCCGTTCGGCATACAGGCGGAATCCGGTTTGGAGCACGGCGAATTCTCCGGCCCATACGGTCGGCGCCAGCGGTGCGGCCAACGCAAGGATCCCGATAAGATGAAGAATTCGTTTATTGGCCGATTGAATCATTCTAAAAACGTCAACATGCCCAAAAATAAAGTGACGCATCTGGAGTGCAGTGTGTGCACCCGAAAATACGAAGCCAGAAAAGTCTGGAACCTTTGCGAGTGCGGAGGCCCCCTGCTGGTTCGTTACGATCTCGACAATCTGAAAGCCACCTGGTCCCGTGATTCCCTGGCCACTGCGCCAAACTCCATGTGGCGATACGCACCCGCGCTGCCGGTCGAGACCGAAACAAGTATTATCTCACTCGGCGAGGGCATGACTCCGCTGCTTTCCGCCCGGCGGACCGGTAAACGTATCGGTGCCAACCGTCTGCTGATTAAAGACGAGGGCCTCAATCCGACAGGCTCATTCAAAGCCAGGGGACTCTCCTGTGCTGTCTCCATGTGCGTGGAACTGGGTCTGCACAGGCTCGCCATTCCGTCCGCCGGCAATGCCGCCAGCGCTCTGGCCGCGTATGCCGCAGCGGCAGGTATCGAAGCGCATATCTTCATGCCGCAGGACGTGCCTCAATCGAACTTCATCGAATGCAAAGCCTATGGCGCGCGGGTCACGCTGGTGAACGGCCTCATCAGCGACTGCGGCCGTATCGTGGGCGAGCGCAAACAGGCCGAAGGCTGGTTCGAGATTTCCACTCTGAAAGAGCCGTATCGCATCGAAGGTAAGAAAACGATGGGCTATGAGGTTGCCGAGCAGCTCCACTGGGAACTGCCGGACGCGATTTTCTACCCAACCGGCGGCGGCGTCGGCATGATCGGCATGTGGAAGGCATTTCATGAAATGGAAGCGAT
>JAUZEU010000329.1 GCA_030838885.1 Bryobacterales bacterium
CAGTTTGGCGACAAAATCGTCATAGATGCTGTCCTGTACCAATAGACGGTTCGCGCAGACGCAGGTCTGGCCGGTATTACGGTACTTGCAAATCATCGCGCCCTGAACCGCCGCATCCAGGTCTGCATCCTCGAAGACGATAAAGGGTGCATTTCCGCCTAACTCCAGGCCCAGCTTCTTGATGCCGGGTGCGGATTGTGCCATCAGCTTCGCCCCCACCTCGGTACTGCCGGTGAAAGAAAGCTTGCGGACCTTGGGATTGGAGGTGATCTCCAGGCCGATCTGGCTGGCCGGACCTGTGACCACGTTGCAGACACCGGGCGGCAAACCGGCGCGTTCGGCTAAAACGGCAATCGCCAATGCGGAGAACGGGGTCTGGCTGGCTGGCCGGATCACGCCAGTGCAGCCGGCGGCCCAGCCTGCGCCTGCCTTTCGTGTGATCATCGCAGCGGGAAAGTTCCAGGGTGTGATGGCCGCGAACACACCGATCGGTTCCTTCATTACAAGGATGCGGCGACCTTTCGTGGGACTTGGAATGGTGTCGCCGTAAATTCGCTTCCCCTCTTCTGCAAACCACTCAATAAAACTGGCGGCGTAAGCGATCTCGCCGCGGCTCTCGGCCAGCGGCTTGCCCTGCTCGGCCGTCATGATGAGCGCAAGATCTTCTGTGTTCTGAAGCATCAGGTCGAAGAGCTTGCGCAGGATCGCCGATCTCTCGCTGGCCAATAGCGCACGCCATTTCGGGTAAGCCCGGTAAGCGGCCTCAATGGCTCTCGCCGTCTCAGTTCGCCCCATGGCGGGAACTGTGCCCACCAGATCTCCCGTAGCGGGATTTTTAACATCCAGCGTCGCGCCGCTATCGGAGTGAGTCCATTTGCCGTCTATGTAATTCGCCTGCCGAAGCAGGCCTGGATCTGCCAGCGAGAGCGCGTTAACTGTCTTCAACATTAGATTCCTCTTTTCCTGGCGGCTATTTAGTCTTTAACTGATCTTTCTGAAATGTCGTCACGGTAGCCCACATCAGCCCGTCTTTGGTGATATACGCGTCCGCGCCAAGATAGGGCTCGGCAAGGAAATCCGCGGTGGCACGCCATTGCACACTCAGGGTGTTCCCCACCAGGAAAGAGTGTACTGGTTCGAATTTGGCCCCACACAGGCCGCCCTGATTAAAAGGTTTCACGAGTGCCCCAAACAATTCCGCCACTTGCTCTCTTCCTTTGACGAGTTGGCCGCCCGGCAGGAAAAACTCGGCCTCAGGTGGATATTGCGCTATCAACCGCTCCCAATCGCAGTGGTTCAAAGCATCGAGATGTTCATCGACAACCGCCTTCGGACCAACCTGCCGCTTGAGGGGCGGCAGCTTTTTCGTGTCCACCTGTTTCGGAGCCTTCTGAGCAGCCCCTTGCTGTCCCGATAGGCTCCCTCCGACGGCAAGACTCAGCACTCCCCAGAAGATCCATGTTGTAAGTCGCATCTTTATAATGCCTCCAATGGCAAATTCATTCTCTTAGTGATACCGGCCGTTTTCTAACCCGTTACCGGATGCTGAACTTCGGGAGCATACTTCTCTCTCACGAGAAAAAGATAGCTGCTCAGGCCGACAGCCAGCCAGATTCCGATGGCAATTACCGGCGCGTCGAAATTTCCGGTCTTTTCTATTAACAGCCCTGTAATCCAGGGAGCAGCAATACCGGCTGAGCTGGCGGCGGCATTCTGAATGCCCGCAACCCGGCCAATGGCGCCGGGCGGCATCAGCGTCTGGGTAAGAGCCCAGTAGTTAGCTGTGGCCAGGCCAAGTCCGACCAGCGAGAATACGGCGAAAAACAGACTGATTGAGGCCGAATGGGCATAAGCCCCGCCGAGGACACTGAACGCCAATACAAACCCCACCATCGTGAACGCTTTTCGTACCGTGACCGGGTTATGCCCCCGGGTGATCAGGCGGTCAGCGGCCCAGCCACCGAGAATGGCAATAGCGGCCATCCCCCCAAAAGACATAAAAGTAAACCAGCCCGATCCGGTAAGTGAAAGACCGTGCCGTTCTTTGAAGTAGGTGGGCATCCACGTCATGCAGAAGTAAACGAAATAGTTGTAGCAGAAAGTGCCCAGGATGGTGCCCCACATTACTGGAGTGGAAAGAAGGGCTCTCCACGAGAACGATTGCAGCGGTTCCTGGGGGGACGCCGTTACCGGAGCCGGCCCGGTTTTGCGATTGCTTCTCATCAGAAGCAGCCACGGCAACAGCCACAGCAGGCTGACGACCCCTGTCATGACAAACATTGACTGCCAGCCGAAGCCCAGGACCAGGTAGGTAGCCAGGGGCGCTCCGAGAGCCGGGCCGAACTTCGTGCCCGCGAAGTAAATCCCGACGGGCAGCCCGCGTTCCTTTTCGGAAAAGCTTGTGCGGATGTAGCGCATGCTGGAAGGAACTACGATGGATTCACCGATACCCAGCAAAACCCGCAGGAAGATCAGGCCGGTGAGCGTGCTCACCAGCGCCGTGGCGGCTGAAGCGCAACTCCACAAGAAGAATGCGGCGGCAAGAGGCCACTTCACACCGATACGGTCGACGAGCCATCCTGCGGGAATGTGCAACGCCGCATAGGACCAGAAGAATGCAGAGAGGAGCATGCCCGAAGCGCCCGGCGAAAGGGGAATACTCTTACGAATTTCCGGGAGCGCGGATGACAGGTTAATACGGTCGATGTAAGCAATGGTAATGGCTACCGTCAGAAGCGCCACGATGTGCCATCGCCGGGAGTTCGGCGACACTCCGAACGCCGAACTTCGCATGGTTTCGTGATCCAGCAACGGCTTTTCAGACTGCATAGACGAAAAATCCTGTCAGGCTGTCCGCCCGCCGTCTACGGGAAGAATTACACCAGTGATGAAGGCAGCCTCCTCGGATGCAAGGAACAGGGCCGCGTTGACAACGTCCCCTGGCTCGCATAAGCGCCCCAGAGGAATGGTCGCCATAAACTTGCTACGAAGTTCGGGGGTGTCTGCGCCACCCATTAGTTCGCTCAGCATTCCGGTCACGCCCATTACCGGACATACTGCGTTCACCCGAATGCGCCAGGGAGCAAGCTCTACGGCCAGCGAGTTTGAAAGCAGGTTCACGGCGCCTTTGGAGGCGTTGTACCAGGTAAGGCCGGGGCGGGGCCGAATGCCGGCAGTAGACGCGATGTTCAGCATCACGCCGCCGCCGTTATCGCGCATGGCGGGTACCACGGCCTGCACCATGTTGTAGATAGATTTCACATTGACGGCGAAAACGCGATCGAAAGTGGCTTCGTCGATTTCCAGCAATGGTTGGTTGCGATGCGTAAATCCGGCATTGTTGACAATGATGTCGGGCACGCCAAATGTCTCGATCGTTTTCGTCACCGCGCGGCGGACCGCTTCTGAGGAGGAAACGTCTGCCTCGATCGCGATGGCCCGCCCAGGGAGACCGTCCGCGACACGCCGCGCCTGATCTCCCCGCAAGTCGACGACGGCCACGTTTGCACCCTCCTCGACAAATCGTATGGCCATAGCTTCCCCAAAACCGCTGCCGGCCCCGGTGATCAAGGCGGTTTTATTTTGCAATCGTTTCATATGTCCTTTCTCGCTGGTGGCGGGTCACTTACTGGATGCGATCTTCAGGCGTGAAGGCAAGGAGGACGTTTCCTGGTGTGCCGCCTTGATATCCGGTGTATCCCGAAGGGACAAATACCATCCCGTTGACGATCGTGACTCCGGCAGATCCGATAGA
>JAUZEU010000336.1 GCA_030838885.1 Bryobacterales bacterium
ATCCGCCGAGAGGATAGATGGCGCAATTTGAACCATGTAAGCCCCGATTTTAACACGATCCGCGGCGGGGTTACCGGGTAAGGGCAGCCGCGAAAAAGCCGTCGCCCTGGTCTCGTCCGGGCAGGCGCTGCATCGTTTTCACGATGGTTGCACCGTCTTTGGCGACCGCGTTTTCGATAACGTCCTGATTCTCTTCGCGTTCCAGAGAGCATGTGGAATAAACCAGCAACCCGCCGGGTGCAAGCCGGTCGAGCGCATTGTGCAGAATAGCCTTCTGGCGGCGGCGGAGGTCAAAGACATCGTCGTTTTTGAGCCGCCATTTGATTTCCGGATTGCGGGCGAGCGTGCCGGTTCCGGTGCAGGGCGCGTCCACCAGAATCCGGTCGAAAAGGGATTCGAAGGGCAGTGGCTTTGTGGCGTCGAGAACTGCGATCGGAATTTCCAGGCTTCGGAGCATACGCGCCCGGCTGAGGTGTACATCGCAGGCAATCGCCCTCAGCGGCGTTTCGAGCGCCTGGGCCGTTTTGTTGCCCGGGGCGGCGCAAAGGTCCAGATAGGTTTGTGCCGGCTGCAGGTCAAGAAGCGGCACCACTGCCTGCGAACTGATGTCCTGGAAGCGGAAGCCGTTCGGGTCTCCGGCAGGAAGCAGATAACCGCCGGGTATTTCGGTCGGAAACGCGCCTTCAGGCGGAGTTGCGGAACCCACCCGGATATAGCGTTCGGGAGGCAAAAGGCTGGCCTTGGCGATGGAAAGGGCCGTCTCTTCCCCGTACTGCGCGATCCAGCGCTCCAACAGCCAGTCTGGCGTGGAGGCGGTCTCGGGCACCTTCACCGGTTCCCGAAGCACGCGGCGCAGCACCGCGTTGACGAAAGGAACGGCAGACTCCTTCCCTGCCCTCCGGGCCAGTTCCACCGAGTCGTTTACCACGGCGTGATCGGGCACCCGATCGAGGAACATCAATTGATAAATCGCCATCTCGAGCGCGATGCGGACAGAGATATCCAGGTGGTCGACCGAGCGATTCGAACACTGGCGGATAACGGCATCCAGTTCCCCGTGGTGACGCAGAGTGCCAAAGACAATGTCGGAAGTGAGGCCGGCGTCCCTGGCATCGAGATGAACAGATTTAGCGGCGAGCGCTTCCGCCGACCAGGTGCCGCGGTCCACGGCGAGCAGTGCTCCGAAGGCGGCCTGCCGGGCCGGGGCGAGTTTCATCCTGTACGCCAGTTTACGGGATCCGATTGCGGAATTCGCCCCTGGCTGCTAACTTAGACATAGTTCTAATTTAAGATCGATGTCGAAGTTGGAAACAGCGCAAAAGATCGAACAGGCATTTGAGCGCACCGGTGTGCGCCGGACGCCGCAGCGCTTCTTCGTGCTGGAGCGGTTGTTGACGAAACCCGACCACGCGACCGTCGAGGAACTTTGGGCCGCGCTGAACAGACGCCATGCGCGGGCTTCTCGGGCGACCGTTTACAACACACTGCACGCGCTGGTGCAAGCGGGGCTGGTGCGGGAATTTACCCTGGACGGAAAAGCCGCTCGATACGATGCGAATCTGGAAAGACACCACCATTTCGTGTGTGACAGCTGTGGCGCCGTTGAGGATGTGAACTGGTTCGACGTTCCTCAATTAGAGGGAAATGAATCGGAGAAACGCAGCATCCGATCCTATGAAGTGACCCTGAGAGGAAAGTGCGCCAAATGCCATTCGAACAATTGACCGGTTGGGACGTTGTCAACGGCCACCACCTTCACAAGACATTTAAATTCCCCGATTTCAAACAGGCTCTCGTTTTCGTCAACCGCGTCGGCGCGGCGGCGGAAGAACAGGGCCACCATCCCGATCTGAAACTTGGTTGGGGCAAGGTGGAGGTCGAGCTTTTTACCCATACGGCAAATGGCATTTCAGAGAAGGACTACACTCTGGCGGCCGCCATCGATCAGATTCTTTAAGGCAGTTACAAAACTCAAGGAGATACAAGACAGCATGCTTGGTGTTGGACAGCAGTTCCCTGCGTTCGAAGTGGACGCGACGGTTTCGACCGATTTGAAGACGGCGTTTAAGAAGATCTCGAACACCGACTATGCGGGCAAGTGGAAGGTCTACTTCTTCTGGCCGAAGGATTTTACCTTCGTCTGCCCCACCGAGATTGCCGCCTTCGGCAAGCTGAACGGCGCGTTTCAGGACCGTGACACACAGGTTCTGGGCGGCAGCACGGATTCTGAATTCGTGCACCTCGCGTGGCGCAAAGACCATGCGGATCTGAAGGATCTTCCGTTCCCCATGCTGGCGGATGTCAAGCGCGAGCTCTGCAACGCTCTTGGCATTATCGATCCGCAGGCTGGCGTGGCGCAGCGCGCAACGTTCGTGGTGGACCCGGAGAACGTGATCCGTTTTGTATCGGTCAATGATCTGTCGGTTGGCCGCAATCCCGAAGAAGTCATCCGCGTGATCGATGCCCTGCAGACCGACGAGCTTTGCCCCTGCAACTGGAAGAAGGGCGACGAAGTTCTAAAGGTCTGACATGGAAGCGCTCTACGATTTGTTTCCTGACTATGCGCGGGATCTGAAGGTCAACCTTCAGAACGTG
>JAUZEU010000353.1 GCA_030838885.1 Bryobacterales bacterium
CGCAACTTTCGATCACAATGTCGGAACTGGTGGTTTGCGGTGGCACTCGGGTTGCTCACCTTGCTTGCGCTTTGGGGGAAGACCCGGTCCGGGGGACCGTTTCAGGGGCAGTCGATGTACATCCCTGTGTTCACCCTGAAGCGGTTTTTCCAGAATGCGCGCGATCTGTATTCCCAGCTCTTCTATCTTTCCGAACGTACCTTAGTACCAGACAGGTGCTGGCGCTCTGGATTTCTCTCTTCATACTTCCAATTCGGACCAATGTAACTCACCAACGCGCTCTCTGGTTCAGCGCTTCTTTCGCGGTGCTTGGCCCCCTGCCAATCGCTTTTCTCCCTTTGCGCTGGTTTTACGTGATGTATGTTCCGATGATTGGATGGGCGATTTATTTTGCGATCCTGCTGGTGATTGCACGCGATTGGATACTCCGCGAAGTTCGGCGGTTCTCGCCAGTAACAAGCCGCCAGTGGGCGATAGCCCACTCGACCCTCGCCGTCTGTATTGCTTTCGGCGTGACGCACGGGCTCACCGAAATAGAGTTCGTAGCGCAGCATGTCGATCCCATGCGAAAGATTATTCAGGAAACGAGAAATGACTTTATGTCCTTACAGGAACCTCTTCCGAAAGGATCGAGGATCCTGTTGCTTCATTCGCGTTGGCCGGATGACGCATGGGGACCCCTGATGATCTCGCGGCTGCTTTATCGCGATCCGGATCTCTGGCTGGACCGACCGACCATGCTCCCCGCACACAAACCTCTTGACCCGGCCACAATCGCCGAATATGATCGCGTCATCGATTTTGATGGTCGGCGTCTGTTTATCGCAGGCAGACGCAGCGGAAATCCGGAGAGCGGGATCTCATATCGCCGCGTTAGGACGTCGGAGCCGCGTGGAGGGCTCCGGGCAAACTCATAGCCACTCGAACCATCTCCGATTGACACCGTTAAACGACACTGATTCGTCATGCACCATTGTTCTGGCCGGGGCGTCTGAGAGGTTTGAATGGAGAGAAATAATGCCCGCGCTTTTCATTGGGGTACAGGGCGGAGGGAACAGTCGCTTTGTTGGAATTCGATCGCCACGCGGTTTACGGAACATTCGGAAAATAGCGGCAAGAATCGGAAAGGTGAGCCATGCAAAAAGGAGCGAGATAATGCGGGATTGCATGCAGGATGGCATTCACAGCCATGCTATTCGCAATCCGGTTCGCCTTACCGGGCGCTGGGGATGCACTTCGAACGGCGCGGCCCGGTCCACGTGAGTCGAAAAGGCGCGCACGCCGGTCTGCAGGGCGAGGGGGCGCGCGCAATCCTTGGGTTGCCGCGCAGATTCGGTTCGATACGACGCAAGCGTTTTTGCGGGCGGAGCACAGTATTCTGGTTATACCGGACGTCAGATCAACAACGCGGGCTCACATCCGGCAAATGACTTCACGTCAACCCAGATCGTCCGTAAGCCACAAAATCCCGAGTCCGCCCGCATTGTCAGTGATCGACGCTCTTCTCGTCTTCCCCGCCCTCGGCTGGCTCCTGCTGTTCGCACATAACGGTCTCCGGGCGCAGTTCTCGGGAGACGATCTGACGAACCTGCATGGGTACCTCAGTCGCCCATCTGCCTCCCTGCTTCTGGATAACCTTCGCTACTGGTCCACGTCGTACCGTCCGTTGGGCGGGCTTTTCTACGTGGCGCTCTACGGTTGGTTTGGCTTTAACCCCTTGCCGTTCCGTGTGGCGTGCTTCGGTCTGCTGGCGCTCAACCTGGGCCTGCTGTGGCGGTTCACGCTCCAGCTATCGGGCGCGCGTGAGGTGGCGTTTCTTGCGCTGCTGCTCGCGGGCTATCACGCATGGTTCGTCGACCTCTATTACAGCACCGGCACCGTCTACGACCTGCTCTGCTACTCCTTCTATCTGGGCGCCTTCAACGTGTACCTGGGGGGCCGTGCCCGAGGCCTTGCCCTGGGTTGGCGTCCCCTGGGGATCGTGACCGCCCTGTACGTGTGTGCGCTGAACGCGAAGGAGATGGCCGTGAGCTTGCCCGTGCTGCTTGCCGCCTACGAGATTCTTTACCACGGGCGGGCGATTCGGGAGAGCGGAGCCGGATGGCTCTGGCGCGAAGGTCGAGGTGTTCTCGTTACCGGGTTGCTCAGCCTGCCCTATGTTGCCGGTAAGCTCACGGGCGCGGGGAGCCTGGTGGAGAACCCGGCATACCGAATAACCATCTCGCCCGGCCGTTATCTGGACACGTTCCACTTGTATCTGAACCCGCTGCTCTACCAGGAGCACGTCTTCCGTGATCCGAACACCATACAACTCTTGTTGGTGATGCTGGCGCTGGGCCTGTGGCTGCGCAGCCGGCCCATGTTGTTTGCCTGGTGCTTTCTGCTGGTCAGCCTTCTCCCGGTGGCCTTTATCGCCCACTACGCCGGGTTCTTCCTGTACCTCCCGATGGCCGGCTGGTCACTCTACGCGGCCGTGCTGCTGGTCATGGCCCGAAGGCTTCTCTTGCGTCTGCTCGTCAACCTGGTCACGGCAAGTGAGCTGCATGCAGGACGGTTGCGGATCGCATCCGTGATAGCGCTGCCCGTACTGCTTGCCTTGTTCCTTGCCCCCTACCATCGGCGGGAGAGCGTCAAAACCATCCGGATCTTCGAAAGTGTGCAGCCGCCTTCGCGGCAACTCGCTGCGGAACTGACGGCTGCGCGGCCCAGCCTGCCCCGAGGGGCACTGGTGCTGTTTGTGGGCGATCCGTTCGCCAGAGACGAGTACTTCCTGCTCTTTCTGACGCGCCTGCTGTATCGGGACATGAGCATCACCGTCGACAGGGTGCCGTTCGGCCAGAACCCGCAGACAGGGCACGACCATTATGACGCGGTGTTCACCTTCCAGCACGGCAATCTGGTGGACGCAACCGGACCCGGTTGATTCCTCCAATTTCACGGGAGGCATCCCGGCCGAACGCGCGAGTCCTCCCTTTCCGGCGGGTGGCGGAGAATGCGACCGGGAGGTGCCGTGATCCGGGGATTCGCCGCATGGTCAAACGCTGCCTCGTTTTTGTGGATCGATCGTCTTGTACCCTTGTCTATTGATGTCTATTGATGCCCGTTCTCAAACCGGACCTCGCGTCTAATCCGCTGCCCACCCGGTGCTGGAGTTCGCTTCGACCAGTGTGGATCCGTAAGGTCATTCTGATGTTCGCCATCGTGAATGCCTGCCTTTTTAGCGGGCTGCTGCCCCTATGGGAAGGATTCGATGAGGCCTTCCACTATGCGTATGTCGAGACTGTTTGGCAGACGCATCGCTTACCCGTGCTCGGCCGCACGTTCATTCCCAACGATGTGTCCAGATCGTTCCAGTTTGCTCCGGTCAGTTACATCGTTCAAAGGTGGACTCCACAGGCAACCTCCTATGATGCCTGGTTCGCTTTGACACAGGCTGAAAAAGAGGAGAGGCGCAACGAATTGAATCTCCTGCCCGCTAAACCGGAGAACAGTTCCCGACCAAATTACGAAGCCCATCATCCACCCCTCGCCTACATCGTTCTCGCACTGTTGGACTGGCTAATGTCTAAGGCCCCGATCACCGTGCGCGTGCTGACGCTCCGCCTCTTTGCTGCGGTGTCCTCGACCGTCCTGCTCTATCTTGGCGCGACGGCCCTGTGCCGTACACTGCAGATGTCAGAGCGTTCCACAAACGCGGCGCTGTTCACAATTTTCTGTTCGGAAATGCTCTATGCCACGGTCGCTCACGTCGCCAATGACTGGCTTGCCGTGGGGCTCAGCGCCCTGTTCCTCGCCTCGCTTGCGAGCTTTGTCACGAGGCCCGATCAGCGATCCGCTTTGAGGACGGCATTATGGCTCGCGGCAGGGCTCCTGACGAAGGCTTACTTCCTCGTTTTCGCTCTGCTGGCCTTTGCAGCTGCCGCGATACTTATCTGGCGCCGGCGCACGCGAGTGAAGACGGTCCTTGCCGGAGGCGTCCTGGTGCTCGCGCTGGCGGGTCCCTGGTACACCCGAAATGTCGTTCTTTACAAGAACGTGAGCGGCACACATGAAGAGTTCGACGGCATCGGTATAAAGCAGGCACTGGCGGCGGCGCCCCGAATCAACTGGGTGGCGACTACCGGCTTCCTGGCACGAGGTTCACTCTGGACCGGCAATAACTCCTTCACCAGCTTCTCGCGGAGCACGCTGAATATCGTGCTCGTGCTTCTCTTTCTCGCCCTCACGGCGTGGGCTCTTGGCAGACAAGTAATTCAACCCGCGGAGCAAATCGCATTCGCCGCGATCGCTCTGTTCTCTGTCGCGGTTGCGTACGCTTCATGCGCCAGTTTCGCCCATACGAACGGAGAGGTGGCGGGCGCAAGCCCGTGGTACACCCAGGTGCTCCTCCTCCCTGTGATTGCCCTTGCGTACCTCGGCATGTCACGCTGGAAAAGGTTCGGACTTGTCCTCTCCATCTGTGCCGTCGCGATCTGGACCTGGGTCCTGATTGCTACCTGGACGGTTAAGCTCTTCCCGATGTATTCTGGTGCGGACGCATCTCCGATGCGTATGCATGATCTATGGAACTGGTACGTGCACAACGCGGCAGCGCACATGCACGATCTCTCGTTGCTGGCACTCGCACCAGCCCCTTTGCTCTACGCGGGCTTGTTTGTTTCGCTGGCACTGACTATTCTGGCGAGCACTGC
Source organism: Bryobacterales bacterium (assembly GCA_030838885.1). Taxonomy (GTDB): domain Bacteria; phylum Acidobacteriota; class Terriglobia; order Bryobacterales; family Bryobacteraceae; genus BOG-234. Next base: position 4,692 of record JAUZEU010000353.1, read on the forward strand.
CGTCATTCGGGGACTTGCCTCGTCGCCAAATCGTGACATGTGACGACCGCATCAGGCTTAATGAACATATCCGCGCTGGTCTCGCAGCGTAGATCTGTTCACCGCCGTCAACGACGGTCTATGCGATCGGCTATCGCCGTAAATATCGAATCTCAAAATGGAAGCCTGGGTTCTACGATTGAACGGATCCTTGCCGACCTGAAACCAGCCGACCTGAAACCAGCCGACCTGAAACCCGAAGCAGCGTATTTCGCCGAAGATCAGGGCGAGCGGACCGGGTATATTTTTTTTGATATGAAGGACAGTTCGCAATTGCCTGCTGTCGCCGAACCTGCGGTGCGGGCCTGCAGATCGCACGATTTGTTACTTCGTCGCTGCCCGTCTGGCAGGCCGCTTTGGGGCAGGCATCCTGGCCCGCGCCTCATCGGCCGACTGGATGGTATGCGCGGTGACAATCGCCCGTATCAACCCCGGAAAGCGCTGCTCCAATTCCGTGCAGCGCGAGATGTTGCGCATCTCCACACCGCAGCGCTCGCTCCGAATGAGGCCCGCCTCGCGAAGGATCCTGAAGTGCTGCGAGAGGGTGGACTTCGGGACCGCCTTATCGCTCACCGTCAGGAAGTTCGAGCAGTTCTGGGGACAGTCCTGCGCGACGATGTCAGCATAGATGGCCACCCGTACCGGGTCGGCCAGTGCGTGAAGGATTGCCTCCACCGTAACGTCCTCGATCGATGGATGGAACAGGGGCCTCATACCTTATAAGAGTAGTCACTCCGCAGAAGCGCTTCCATAGTTCCGCAGTTCAGAACTATTGAATCTTTCCCGCAGCTCACTCCATCTACCCACCAGGACCCTTTGAGAAGCAGCCCGGAAAGGCAGCCCAAGAGATCCCGGAAGTTCAACGCAGTACTGGAAAGGAACACAGGTATGAGCAAACTCACAGGTAAAGTCGCAGTCGTAACCGGCGCGTCCAAGGGTATTGGAGCCGCCATCGCCAAATCACTCGCAGCCGAAGGCGCCTCCGTCGTCGTCAACTACGCCTCCAGCAAGGCTGGTGCGGATATTGTGGTCTCCGCCATCACTGCAGCCGGTGGCAAAGCCGTCGCAGTCGGTGGCGATGTCTCCAACGCCGCCGACGCTCAGGGCCTCATCGACGCGGCCATTGAGAACTTCGGCCACCTCGACATCCTTGTCAACAACTCCGGCGTTTACGAGTTCCGGCCCATCGAGGCCTTCACCGAAGGGCACTATAACAAGATCTTCAACGTCAATGTCCTCGGCCTCCTGCTTACGACGCAGGCCGCCGTCAAGCACCTCGGCGAAGGGGCCAGCATCATCAACATCGGCTCCGTCGTCAGCAGCCTGACGCCGCCCAACAGCGCGGTCTACACCGGAACCAAAGGCGCAGTGGACGCCATCACGGGCGTCCTCGCTAGGGAGCTTGGCCCGAAGAAGATCCGCGTCAACTCCATCAACCCCGGAATGGTCGAGACCGAAGGCGTACACACCGCAGGCTTCATCGGCTCCGACTTCGAGGCCGGAACCGTCGCGCAGACCCCGCTCGGCCGCATCGGTCAGGTGGATGACATTGCCAGCATCGCCGCCTTCCTCGCTTCCAACGACTCCAAATGGATCACCGGCGAGCTTGTCCGCGCGGGCGGCGGCCTCCGCTAATCAGTCTGTCTACAAAGCCCACTGCCGATAGCGATGCGGCAGCGGGCTCTCAGTAACGACCAATCAAATACAAAACAAGAACAGTTATGGCAAAGCTGGAACCTGACATGCGATCAAATTCGCGGAAGGCGTTGAACAACAACGGCTTCGGACCGGGTCGTTTACCGGGAGTAATCAGGCTAAGCCGGCGCTAAACGGCCAAATGTTTTCGTTAACGAGGCGCCATCCCGGACGCAGTTCATTCGCCCGGGCGATCCAGCCGGCGATCCGCTTGAACACGTTCAAAAACTTCTTGACAGTCCCGCCCAACGGGCGCATATTCAGTATTGAACATGTTCAACACTATGGAATCCGCCAAGGCAACGCCGAAAGGAGAGGAGACGAGCCTTAGGATTCTCGATGCCGCGCTTGCGCTCTTTCGGGAGGAAGGCTTTGACAGGGCGACCATGCGGGACATTGCGCAGAAGGCGGGAGTGGCCACAGGCGCGGCTTATTACTATTACCCCTCCAAGGAGGCCATCGTCATGGACTTCTATCAGCGCTCCTGCGCTGAGATGCAGCCTAAGATTGAGGCTGCACTGGCAGATGCCAAGGGTCTCGCAACGCGACTGCGCGAATTGATTCGCGTGAAGTTAGTTCACTTCGAGCCCAACCGGAGTGTTCTGCGGGCTCTCCTGAGAAATGGTGCAGATCCCCGGCACCCGCTCTCGCCCTTCAGCCCGCAAACCAGGGAGATCCGCGACATTGACATTGCCTGGTTTCGCCGCATTCTGGTCGATTGTGGTGTGCGGATTCCGCGTGACCTCGAACCTCAGCTGCCTGGTGTGCTTTGGTTCTTCCAGATGGGCGTGATTTTCTTCTGGGTAGTCGATGAATCGCCGGATCAGGCCAGGACCGAGAGGCTGCTGGAACTGGCATCGAAAAATGTTGCGGCTTTGATTCGGCTCTCGGCTATGCCCCTCATGCGTCCCTTGCGTAAGACCGTGCTACAGCTCATCGAAGTCGCAACGGCGGAATAGCTATGAGCACACTGGCGCGTCGAATTGTGGGACTTGTTGTGGTGGTGTTCCTGATTTCCGGCGCAGCCACGCTATTGCGCGGGGGCGTTTATGGTTGGACGATTTTCGTTCTTTTCCCGGTAGTGCTTGGAGGTCTCGCTTCATGGATGTTTCGTCCGGCTTCGGGAACGCGAGCTGCAGGTTTGGGCGCACTTACAGTAATGGCAGCCACTTGTTCTTTGTCGGTACTTGGGCTTGAGGGACTCTTGTGTATTCTCATGTCCCTACCGCTGGTTATACCCCTGGGCGCATTGGGGGGCTGGTTGGTTTACCAGGCTGAGCGTTCAAAGCTCGCGACCCGCAGCGTGACAATGTTGATGCTGCTGCCGGCGGCGACTCTAACCTGGGACACCAAAGCTCCGCCGGTCGAATTCGAAGTGCGGACCGCAATCGTGATTGCAGCGAGCCCCGAGCAGGTCTGGAAACACGTGGTAACTTTTTCGGAAATACCGGAGCCAGGAGAATGGCTCTTCCGCACCGGGCTAGCCTATCCGAAACGGGCCCGAATCGAGGGATCGGGCCCCGGCGCCATCCGTTACTGCGAATTCTCCACCGGTCCATTCGTCGAGCCCATCGAGATTTGGGACAAGCCGCGCCTGTTGCAATTCCGAGTCACGAACAATCCGGCTCCGATGCATGAGTGGAGCATTTACGCCCAGGTCATGCCGAAGCATTTGCACGGATACATGGTTTCCAGGCGCGGCCAGTTCCGGTTTACGGGATTGGCGAATGGCCGCACACTGCTGGAAGGGACCACCTGGTATCAACACGGATTGTGGCCGGCGGAATACTGGCGATGGTGGTCAGACGCAATCATCCATCGCGTTCACCTGCGAGTTTTAAATCACGTTCGGATGCTGGCGGAGCAGGAGAGTGAACGCTCGTGGTGACGCTGGAAGAAGTTACGCTAATCCATGCTCCGCTCGAACGATGTTTCGATCTCGCACGAAGTGTTGAGGTGCATCTCGCAGGCAACGTTCACTTCGGGGAAGCAGCGGTGGCACGGGCTGGAGTTACTTCCGGCCTGATCGGCCTCGGAGAGCGTGTTACCTGGCAAGCACGGCACTTCGGTGTTTTACAGAAGCTAACCAGCGAAATTACGGCAATGGATCGGCCGGCCTATTTTCAGGACACCACGATTTCGGGCGCGTTCCGATCGATGAAACACGATCACTTCTTCCAGGCTTTGGCGCCGGATGAGACCCAAATGAGAGATGTGTTCTGCTTCTCTGCGCCACTCGGAATCCTGGGCCGACTGGCCGAATGCGCGGTGCTTCACCGTTACATGCGGGCTCTGCTCCGTGAGCGGAATGCGGTGATTCGAGCAATCGCTGAGTCGTCGACGTGGCACCGGTATCTGCCATCTACTTCTTCAGAAGGGACCGGTCGATCTCAATGAAGATGGTGATACCTGGCGGCAGCGGACAGGTGGGACATACTCTCTCGCGCCACTTCCATGCAGACGAGCACACCGTTATTGTTCTTAGCCGTACGCCGCAGCCTGCTCTGTGGCGGACGATGATGAGGGATGGTCTTACACCTGGCGCGCGGGTCGCGGGACTCGAGCAGAGCGATGTGTGCATCAATTTTGCCGGCCGTAGTGTAAATTGCCGCGATTACCACAGATTCAAAGCACACTCTTGTTGAATCAGGTGATGGCATGCCTTAACCGACCTCCCCGGCTATGGGTGAACGCCAGCTGATTACGTTTGAAGACGCTACGCACTGGCTTCATCATGAGGACCTGAACCCGTCAATGCAGGACTTCTGGAGTGGGTCGGTGGAGCGTAGGGCGAAGTCGAGCGTGAGAGGTCTCAGATTTGCGCGTCAGCAGCGGCACATGACAGAACAGACGCGGCCGGGGAAAGGTGTAAAGAAATCGCCATGGCGTGTATTTGAAAGAATTGCAGAGGAACTCAAGGCAACGGGAGTGATCCTGGACAAAGGGAGCATGCAGTAATCTGTTGAAAACACAAATGCAGCTGCGCGCGTCAGAAGCGATTCGTCACCGGGAAGACGCGGCCGGGGGTCCGTGTGTCCCAAAGCCCATTTACGACCCTTTGCGGGTGGCGGATATGATTACGGAATGGTCTTCCTGCTTTTGCTTGCGATGACGGTTTCACTTTCGGCTCAGAAAACATCTATTCCGCTTCATTTCGAAAGAAATTTGGGACAGACTGGTCCGGCGGTCAAATATTTGGCACGTGATTCTTCGGTAGTCCGGATGTTTGAGGAGCACGACGTCATATGGCAGTCCGGCAAGGCGGGGGAAGCGCTGATGCACATGGCGTTTCAAAACCCGGGCAGGTCAGCCGTGCTGGAAGGTCTCGATGCACTTTCCGGAAAGGCCAATTACGTCTTCGGATCGGACCTGCGAAGCTGGATCCGGGATGTGGACTGCTATTCCAGAATCCGTTACCGGGATATTTTCCCTGGAGTAGATGTCGATTTTCGTGATTCCTCCGGAGCGCTCGAGTACGACATTGTCCTCCAACCCGGAGCCGACCCGAGGCGCGTGCGCTTCCTGTTCTCCGGCGCGAAGAGCGCGCGGCTGACCGATTCCGGAGATCTGGTGTTTGAGACCTCAGCAGGGCCCGTGCGGCATCACGCCCCCGTTTCCTGGCAGACGATTCGCGGTCAACGACGCCCCGTTACGGCACGGTTTGCTCTCTCCCGCCGCGGACCTGATACCGAAGTAGGCTTCTCTGTCGATTCGTGGGATCACACGATGCCGCTTACGATTGACCCTGTTATCAGTTACGACCAAACAGTCGGTGCAAGCGGAAGAATTAATGGCCTCACGGGGATACGGGTGGATGGCCAGGGGAATGTCTATGTGGCAGGCCTTACCTCCTCTCCCGATTTGCCTGTCACGTCAGGTCCGCCCCGCATTCAGTGGTTTGCGGCTAAGCTTAACGCCGACGGCAGCGGCTTCGCATACGTCACCTACCTCGCGCCGGGAAGTATAAACGGCATCAGTTCTCTTGCTATTGATTCGGCAGGCAACGCGTGGATGGCAGGAGGAACGTCATCTTCGACTTTTCCGGTTACGCAAAATGCGATCCAGAAAATTCTTAATGGCGGTAGATGCGTCGTGAGCGGCAATCCGAATGCGGATACATGCTCTGATGGCTTCATTTTCGGCCTCAACCCCGCGGGGGATGCACCTGCTTACGGCACATTCCTCGGCGGCACCGGCACCGATTCGATCACCGGCATTCGGATCAGCGCTGATGGAACGATCTGGGCCACGGGCATTACCTCATCCGCCGACTTTCCGGTGACGTCTTCGGCGGTTCAATCGAAATTAAATGGTCCGCAGGATGTTTTTCTGGCGCACATCGACCCGAGGACACCCAGTCTGCTTTACGCGACCTATTTCGGTGGATCCGGGCACGAAACCGCGGCCGGAATAGCGCTGGATCAGCAGGGGGGCGTGTACATAGGAGGCGCAACGGATTCGACCGACTTTCCCGTGTCGATCAATGCCCTGCAGGCCGTTTATGGAGGAGGAACCGACGTCTTTTTCGCCAAATTCGGCGGTGCGGACGCGAAGCCGGTGTTCGCAAGTTTTTGGGGCGGCGTGAATGGAGATCTGCTGAACGCAATCGAGGCAGATTCCGGAGGAAACCTCTACCTTGCCGTGGATACGTCGCAAGCGCCTATCAGTTTGGGCTCGGGGGGTATCTTCGTCAATAATCCCCGGGCCTCTCTGATGAAGATCGATCCGGCAGGGCGCAGCGTCGTCTGGTCGAATCACTCTCTGGAGACGGTGTCGGCGATGACGGTGGATTCGCAAGGCCGTCTCAGCGCGACTGGACGAGCTTTTGTGAACCGGCCTTTGACGCCAAATGCGCTGAACACCTGTCCCGGACCTGGGGGCTCGTACCTGGTGAGACTGGATGCAGACGGGAAGACGCTGCTCTATGGCTCGGGGGTGGCGGGGAGCAATCTTGCGGTGGACGCGAGCGGGTCGGTTTATCTTGCAGGGGGCACTCTGATCGAGAAGCAGGATTTTTCTCAGGACCCGGCTATGGCGGCTACCTGTATTCTTGGCGCAACTCAGTATTACGGGGATGCTGTCGCCCCTGGCGAGATCATCAGCATTTACGGGCGCAACATCGGGCCGGCACAGGGCGTCATCGGCGCCTTTGACAGTTCGGGGCGCTTACCTTTTTCGCTGGGAGGCGTAACGGTTACATTCGATGGCGCGCCGGCTCCGCTTCTTTACGTGCAGGCGGGACAGATCAATGCGATCGTTCCGTTCAAAGTGGCGGGCCAGAAGACGGCATTGGCCGAGATTGCGTTGAATGGGGTGAGCGCCCCGGTGGTCAGGGTTCCCCTGCGCGATGCCAGCAATATAGCAGTGACGACGACGGCTGGCCTTATTGCGGCAATTAACGAAGATGGAACGATCAATTCGAATGCTCATCCGGCGCGGGCGGGCACGATCGTCGCGATCTATTCGTCGGGCGGCGGACAAACGAACCCGCCTTCCATGGACGGTGAGATCACGCGCGCGGCACTGCCGCTGGTGCTTCCGGTGAAGGTACTGGTTGGGTCCGGTCCATCGCCATTGGCTGCGGATGTACTCTATGCGGGGTCCGCGCCGGGGCTGATTGCGGGTACGGTTCAGATCAACTTTCGTGTTCCGCTGAACCTGCCTGCGAGCATCATCGGAGCTGGCTATCCGAACCAGAATGTGGCGATTGTAATCGGTGGGGATCAGACGAGTTACTCGACTACCGGCTCGATTTTTGTTCAGTGATAATCGATAGAACAGTTGTGGGAAGGCTCGATGGGAACAGCGGCGGTCATCACCGCCGCGACCTGCGGAATGGCGCTCGCAACAGCAAAGCTTTCGTTGAAGAAGGCGCGTACGTCTTCATCGCCAGACGTCGCAAGGAGAAGCTCGATGGGGCCGTAAAGCTAATCGGCAGGAACATCACCGGTTTACAGGGCGATGGCGTTTAGCTGGCCGACCTCGACCGCCTGTACCAGACCATCAGGCGCGAGAGGGGCACGATCGACATCCTCGCCAGCTCCGGCCAGGGTCAGTTCGCCACGCTCGAACAGGTCACTGAAGAGCACTTCGACAGGAGTTTCGACCTCAACGTGCGCGGCACGCTCTCCACCAAACTTATGCGCTCCGGCGTCAGAGATGCAGCGCTGGCCCGTGTGGCGACGTGGCAGTAAAGCCTTACCTGGACATCTGCAAATTGCGGCTTTTCTCTGGGACAAGAGACGTGGCGGTCGTGTCGCTGATGGATTCAAACCCCAGAACAGGTGGGGTGGCGCGTTTCAGATGCGATCCTCTCCCCTTGTCGAACCGGATTTGCAGGTCTCCCGCATCCAGCTCTCCCTGAAGACCTCGTCAGAAGCTCTCGCCTGGAAGTTTGATATGCAGGAGCTTCAGGCCAGGCCGTTCAAAATGAGCATAGGCTGGGCAGACGCGCCGCCGCTGCCGACATGATCATTCGATTCGTCGACGGGCGTCACTCTCGGTTTGCTCAATCTGATAGTCATTTTTTCAAAAGGCAGCGGTTTACCCAAGGCGAGTAGTTTCACGTGGTACCGTTTCACGAGCAGTTCCTCTCCGCGCAAGATCAGAGATCTGGTCGAGTTTGAAGACGCCACCCCCCGGCCGCACAACGAGCAGACCGAACGCGTCAATGGGGCATCCGCAGACTGGTTCAGCCGACTTCCTGAAGACGTATATAACAGACGAGCCGCAAAAAGCAGCGGATTTACTTGAATCCCGAGTAAGTAAATCCGGAAAGAGATTCCAAACTAGTCGTCAGAATCTGAAGATTTCCGCCCTGCGCCGGATTGGGATCGAGCGGGTCGATCGTGAAGTAGTAATCTTTCAGATCGCCAATCATTCCCATTTTGAAGCGCAGACCATACTCCAGCTTGACGCAAAGGTGATAACTGGCCGGCTTCACATGAGCAATGGCACGCACCTGAACTTCATAAGTGATCTTGTTGTCCAGCAGTTTCTTGATCGTGTCCTCGATCACCTTATGTACCCGATTGGCGCCCAATGTTCCCGAGACCAGATTGTCCGGGTGATTGATTTTGTTTTCGTTGATGCCGCCCAGCGTAAACGCTATCAGGTGAAGCCAATCCCAGCTTCCCTCGGTATACCCGGAGTCGGCAGCAGCTTCGGCGGCCGAGATATTTCCCATGGCGGGGTTCTGGCCGCTTCGTTCGCCATCATCGGCGCTGCTGGAGGGTTTGTAGGTTTTCCGTTCGCCCGCCCAGCGGAGCAGCCTTTTCGCGTCGATAGATTGCCAGCCGCTGTCCTTGGCAGCCACGGTGCACAAAATGGGAGTCCTGGCTAGCGGCTGGGGCGGGGCCGAGGTATATTGCGGCAGCCGATCCGGAAAAGTAAGTATCCCCCGGCAGAGCCGGGGGCTTTATTTTGTGAGCCGCTCAAAGCGGCTGTTACGGGGTCGCTAACGCGGCCCCGATGATTTTGGCCACCTTCCGGTGGCCGCTCACAACTCCAGGTT
>JAUZEU010000359.1 GCA_030838885.1 Bryobacterales bacterium
AAGAACTGCAGATGCTTATAAACAGCCTCTTCCAGAATCCGTTCCTGGTCGCTGTGCGCCCCGAACCCCTTCGCCGCATCTTCCTCATCGAACATGGCGCCGATCCCGTAACACTGTACGCCCTTCGCCCGGAGAAATGCCATGTCGGTTGCGCCCGTGCTCATGGTCGGTATCGTCTGCACGCCATAGATCTTCAGCATGGCCTTCTCGATGGCGTGATAGGCGTCCGAATCGATCCGCGACGGTGCTGCGCCTGGGCGCTGGTTTGTCGTATTGGGTACGATTTCCACTGTGGGATCGTTGATCACCTTGCGCATCGTTTCATAGAAGGCGGTGATGTCCTCATCCGGCAGAGCGCGGATGTCGAGCGTTGCCTCCGCTGAGGAGGGGATCACATTGACCTGATAGCCGGCCTGCATGATATTCGGCGAGATGGAAGTATGCAGCATCGAGTAAGTGCCCGGGTCGTTCTCTGCCAGGTATTCCCGGATTGCCGGAGCCTTCTGCGAGTCGAACAAACCTTTATATCGTGCCGCGTCTTCGGGACTGCTCAGGTTGGCCAGCTTCTCAAAATAACTGCGGGTCGTGTCGTTGAACCGCATCGGCGGGTCCCACATCGCAATCTTGTCCACGGCGCGGGCGAGATGGACGATCGCGTTCGTTCTTAACGGGCGCGAACCGTGCCCGGCCGGACCTTTCACGATGAGCCGGGCCGCTCTCGGCTGCTTTTCGGTTGTTTGCACAGCGGCATACTGCGGCTTGCCGCCGATCCGTCGCACGCCGCCTCCTTCTGCCAGGCAGATCTCGGCGTCAATATCTTTCCAGTGCTCCTGGATCACATGCTCGATGCCCGGTCCTGTAGCCGCCTCTTCCCCCGCTTCAGAAAGGAAGATCACATCGCGGTCGAGCGGTACATTCGAGCGTTTCAGCAGAACCATCGTCATCATGGCTGAGGCGAGGTCGCTCTTGTCGTCACGCGTGCCCCGTCCGTAGACGTAGCCGTCGTGATGCTCGGCGCTGAAAGGAGGGTACGTCCACTTTGCGGGGTCCACCTTCACTGTGTCGCTATGGCCGACGATGAGCAGTGGCCGCCGCGTACCATTTCCCTTCAGGCGGGCGATGATGTTGGCCCGCGCCGGGTCCTTCGCCGTGATCATAGAGGGGATGCTTTCAGCGTCGAAGACCTTCTTTATATAATCGACAACTCTGGTTTCGTTGCCCGGCGGGTCAGTGGAATCGATCCGGACCAGCGCTTCGAAATGGCGCATCGCCTCCGGATTGATTTTGGTCCAGTCGGGAGTCTGGGCGCTGGCTAAGCTGGAGGCGGCGCAAAAGATGGCGAGGGCAACCCGGATTCGCATTCGAACAGCTTAGCAGCGTATACAATCCGGTTTCGGACAGTTTCTGTCCGGCTGCGAACGGCTTCGTTCCGGTTGCCGCCTGCAAGATACTGAAAAGACGAGTACTGACCCCTGGACCGGAAAATGCCCCACCCGCTCATCATGGGAAGTTTGCTGCGCGATCTCCGTTTTGGCTTCAGAATGCTGGGAAAAAATCCCGGCTTCACTGCCGTGGCGATACTGGTGCTGGCTCTGGGCATCGGCGCCAACACAGCCGTGTTCAGCGCCGTCTACGCCGTGCTGCTGAAACCTCTCCCGTATCGCGATCCGGCGAAACTGGTGGTTGCGCTGCATGACGGAAGATCCCCTGTCTCACCCGCGGATTATCTGGACTACCAGCAGCAGGCCACGGTTTTCACGGAATTGGGCGCCGCGCAGGCGTGGGGCGGGGCACTCTCGAACGGAAGTCAATCCGAGGTGGTGCCGGGCCTGCAGATCACGCCTAACATGCTCCCGCTGCTCGGAGTTCAGCCAGCCATGGGGGTAGTCTTCTCCCCGGACGAAGCGAGTTCGGACGTAGTCATCCTGAGCGACAATCTCTGGCGCAGCCGCTTCGGGAGTGATCCGACCCTCATAGGCAGATCCATTTCGATTGGCGGCAAGCCGTACCGGGTCAGCGCGGTGATGCCACCGGGCTTTCAGTTCGCACCGTTCTGGCAGACCGAGGCTCAAATGTGGAGACCCTTCGACGCCGCTGCGAGAAGTAACGACCGGCGCGGCAGTTCGCTGCGGCTCTTCGCGCGCCTTCGCGATGGCGTTTCCCTTGAACAGGCCCCGACGCAAATGACTACCATCGCGGCTCGTCTCGCCGCAGCGTACCCCGCGAGCAACACAGGACTGGGCATCACCGTGGTGCCGCTGCACGAAAAGGTAGCGGGTCCTCTTCGTCCCACGCTTCTGATCCTGTTGGGCACGGTTGGGTTTGTTTTGATCATTGCCTGTGCCGATATCGCGAACCTTCTGCTGGCGCGCGCGGTGGGGCGCAGAAAAGAGATGGCCACGCGTCTCGCAATCGGCGCGACGCGGCTCCGGCTCATCCGGCAATTGGGGATCGAAAGCCTGATTCTGGCCTCCCTGGGCGGGGCCATGGGCATTCTGCTTGCGCATTTCGGGCTGGAATTGCTGCGGACCATTCTGCCCAATGCCGGATTGCCCCGCCAAAGCGAAATCTCTCTGGATAACACGGTATTGTTTTTCGCCTCCATTCTCTCGGTCGCGGCGGGACTCGCGTTCGGCATTGTTCCCTCCCTGCAGGCTTCGGGCGTGAATGTGAATGAGAATCTGAAGGAGTCGGGAAGGGGTGCCTCGGAAGGGCGCGGCGCGAGGCGCACCCAGAACGTACTCGTTACCGCTCAGGTGTCTCTGGCGCTGGTACTTCTGGTATGCGCGGGTTTGCTCGTGCGCAGTCTGCAGCACCTTAACACGGTGGACGCAGGGTTCAATCCGAAGAATGTTCTGACGTTTGAAGTAGCCCCTCCAACAACGCGTTTCAGCAACCCGGCACAACGCGAAGCCCTGTTTCGCCGGATTTCGACGGGGCTCGCCGCCATGAACGGGGTGCAATCCGTCAGCGCCATCAACCAGATCCCTATCGGTGGGGATATCTGGACCTATCAGTATGAAGTGCCGGGCCGCAGCGTGCCGCTTCCGGGCCACGAGTTCGGCGCTGTATACCGGGTGGTAAGGCCGAAGTATTTCGCGACTATGCAGATCGGTCTGGCAGCCGGACGCGACTTTACCGAGCATGACGACGAGCACGCACCGGCAGTTGTCGTCGTTAACGAAGCGCTCGCCCGGCACCAGTGGCCATCCGAGAACCCTGTTGGCAAGACGCTCGTCTTGTCCGAGGTGAAATCCGTTCCGCTGACCGTTGTTGGCGTGGCTCGGAACGCACGGCAGTCCGACTGGACATCCCCGGCGGATGATGAACTTTATTTCCCGTACGCTCAGCGGATGGATGCCTTCGGCTCAGCCTCGCAAACCTTTGTTGTCAGGACAACCGGCTCGCCAGAGGCGGTGGCTGCGCATCTGGACCGAAGCGGGCTGGGCATTGATCCGGACGTGCCGGTTTCGGCGATGCGCACCATGGAACAGGTGATCGCAGATAAGCTTTGGCGATCCAGGGTTTCCACTGTGCTCCTGTCTGTCTTCGCCATGATCGCGTTACTGCTCTCTGCCGCGGGCATTTACAGTGTGATCGCTTATTCGGTTCGGCGCAGGAAACAGGAACTGGGCATTCGGGTTGCGCTGGGGGCGAGTGCCGGTGCAGTGATCCGGATGGTTTTTCGCGACAGTCTCGGCCCTGTAGCAGTCGGGATCGTACTGGGCGTGATTGGCGCGCTGGCGGGCGTTCGTCTCCTCGGAACGCTGCTTTATCAGGTTCCTCAAACCGACCCCCTCACGTTCACTGTGGTGGTAATCAGTCTGGTGCTGACCAGCCTTGCCGCAATAGCTATTCCGGCATTAAGAGCAGTGCGGTCAGATCCGCTCACAGCGCTGAGGAACGCGTCCTGAACAGGCGATCCCGTACAATATTGACATCATACGAACTCACCTTAAACGAGCGGCCATTCTTCTGGCCATGGTCCTGGTGACGTTTGTACTGGGCTATCTGATTGCACTCTCTGTCCGGATCGGGCGGGAAAGCACGAAGGATGACGCTCGCCCGGCGGACGTGATTGTGGTGATGGGTGCGGCGGAGTATCGCGGCCATCCGTCGCCCGTTTTCAAACTCCGGCTGGACCATGCCGTGCAGTTGTATGGCAGGCACCTTGCGCCCTACATCATGACCACCGGCGGCCCCGGAGGGGATCCTTCTTTCACGGAAGGCGGGGTAGGGCGTTCGTATCTGATTGATCGCGGCGTGCCGGCCGAGTCCATCATCGTGGAAAACGAAGGGGGCACAACCGCCTGGTCGCTCACTGCGGGTTCGGAAATTCTGCGGCGGATGGGCCTGCGGTCCTGCATTATCGTGAGCGACGGATACCATATCTTCCGCGTCAAGCGAATTCTGCAGCAGCATGGTTTCACGGTTTATGGTTCGCCACGTGAGGCCGGAGACATGTCTGTTCAGAAACAATGGTGGCTGTATTTCCGGCAGGCGGTTGGCTATGCGCTATGGAAAATCGGCTTTCGCGTTTAGCCAGGCGACCGCCTTCAGATTCCGTTGTTCGAAATGCCGAAGAAACGGCGGATTCGGGCCAGAAGTTGGGTCTGGCTTTCCGCTTCGCGCAGACGTGCTGTTTCCTGATCCAGCCGTTCCCGCACGATGGATAATTCCATCTGGCGATGAGCCATGACGACGGACATATCTTCCGCTAACTCGGGACGGCGGCCAACTACCTTTTCGAGACCTTCCTTATCCAGACGGTAGCAATCTACACGGGACTGCGCCACGGCGCTGGCGTTGCGGATTTCGCCGGTCAGCAGAGATGCCTCGCCAAAGAAGTCGCCGCTCTCCATGATGGAGATCTGACTGTCTGCGCCCTCAGGCGAACGGTAGAGGATGACGACCTGGCCTGCGACGACGAAATACATTGAAGCGCCGCCGTCTCCCTGGCGGATGATGTGTTCGCCGCGCGCAAAGGAGACATGGTGAAGGCAGGCCCCGAGTTCGAAGAGGTCGGAGTCGGAAAGCAGGCGAAGGATCGGAGTGCGGCGGAGAACGTCTACCGGGTTGATCTTCTCCGGAGAGACCCCGCCGGTAGCCTTCATTTCCAGCAGGTGAGTAATTTCAGTGGTAGGGAGTCCGGCTCGTTGAAGGGCAAAGT